>CAMNNG010000090.1 GCA_946545145.1 uncultured Bacillota bacterium | reverse complement strand
GATGTGACCATCGGATAGATGCCGTGGTCGGTGTCCTTGAGAGCGCCGAGCTGGCCCTCAAGGACGATGTTCTTTCCTTCTTTGATCGCTTCGTTGAGGAAAGATGATACATGGCCGACATACGGCTCTACTATATCCTTATACTCCATCAGAGTTTCATATACTTCTTCGGGGTCGAGAGCCGGTTTGTGGTAGAGGTTCTCGAGGAGGGCGTTCTTGATCGTGCAGACGTTTTCGACTTTGGCGCGGAGTTCTTCTTCGTCCATGAAGAGCTCGTTGACCTGGAAGCCGATCTTCGAGTATTTGTCCGAGTAGCACGGCGCGATGCCCGACTTCGTGGAGCCGAACGAGCGGCCCGCGAGCCTCTCCTCCTCGTAAGTGTCGAGCAGGATGTGATAGGGCATCAGGACCTGGGCGCGGTCCGATATCATCAGCTTCGGCGCGGGAACGCCTCTTTCTTCAAGCCCCTTCAGCTCTTCGAACAGCTCCGGGATGTTGAGCGCCACTCCGTTTCCCAGAACGCTGGTGATATGACTATAGAATACTCCGGACGGGAGAAGATGGAGAGCGAACTTTCCGTATTCGTTCTTTATCGTGTGTCCGGCGTTGCTTCCTCCCTGGAAGCGGACGACTATGTCCGCCTCAGCGGCGAGCATGTCGGTGATCTTTCCTTTTCCTTCGTCGCCCCAGTTGGCGCCTACTACTGCTTTGATCATTGTCTGATCCTCCTTCTGCTTTCTTCCTTTTTCTTATCCAAAGCGGCTGAAAAAAATTTTTGAAAGGCCGATTTTCCGCAGATTTCGTCAAATGTTTAACAAGCCGCACATATGTCTCCGGCGCCCATTGGGCCGGAAAACAAGAGCCGGGCTGCAGCTTGGCGCCGCAGGCCCGGTCGTTCATCCTTATACGTTGATCTCCGCGTCAAGGCCGATGACCGCCTCGTTTTCCTCGAGGACAGGTCCTACGACGTCGCGCAGATATTTTTCTGTCTGTTCCTTCGCGCAGCCGATGAAGTTCTCTGGCTTCATCAGCGACTCGAGTCTTTCGCGGCTCATGCCGAATGCCGGGTCTTCCGCTATGCGGTCGATCAGGTCGTTGGCCGCGCCCTCTTCCTTGACGCGCTTTGCAGCCGCCATGGAGTGCGTACGGATCTTTTCATGGAGCTCCTGACGGTCGCCGCCCGCCTTGACTGCATCCATGAGGATGATCTCTGTAGCCATGAAGGGAAGCTCGCTCTGGAGCCTTGCTTCGATGACCTTCGGATAGACTACGAGGCCCTGAGATACGTTGATGTAGAGCTCGAGGATGCCGTCAGTTGCGAGGAAGCCTTCCGAGATGCTGATGCGCTTGTTAGCCGAGTCGTCGAGCGTGCGCTCGAACCACTGCGTGCCGGCTGTGATCGCCGGGTTCAGCGCGTCGCTGATCACGTAGTTGGCAAGGCTGGCCATGCGCTCCGAACGCATCGGGTTCCTCTTGTAAGCCATTGCGCTCGATCCGATCTGGTTCTTTTCGAACGGCTCTTCGATCTCCTTGAGGTGCTGGAGAAGACGGATGTCGTTCGAGAACTTGTGGGCGCTCTGCGCGATGCCTGAAAGCACGTTCATCACGCGGGAGTCGACCTTTCTTGAATATGTCTGTCCCGATACAGGGTAGCATGCGTCAAAGCCCATCTTTTCAGCGATGAGGCCGTCGATCTTCTCGACCTTTTCGTGGTCGCCTTCGAAGAGTTCGAGGAAGGTCGCCTGCGTTCCCGTCGTTCCCTTCGATCCGAGCAGCTTGATATCTCCGATCAGGTGGTCGAGGTCCTCAAGGTCCATCATCAGGTCGTTGATCCACAGCGTCGCCCTCTTTCCGACAGTCGTCGGCTGAGCGGCCTGGAAGTGCGTGAAGCCGAGCGTCGGAAGAGCCTTGTACTCTTCAGCGAACTTCGCCAGGTTGTTTATTACATTGATGACCTTCGTGCGGATGAGCTCAAGACCCTCGCGCATGATGATAAGGTCGGTGTTGTCTCCTACGTAGCACGATGTCGCGCCGAGGTGGATGATGCCTTTTGCCTTCGGGCACTGTACGCCGTAAGCGTATACGTGGCTCATCACGTCGTGGCGGACGATCTTTTCGCGCTCTTTCGCGACGTCATAGTTGACGTCGTCTTTGAAAGCCTTCAGTTCTTCGATCTGTTCGTCGGTGATGTCGAGTCCGAGCTCCTGTTCAGCTTCGGCAAGGGCGATCCAGAGTCTGCGCCATGTCGTGAACTTCTTCTCGGGTGAGAACAGATATTTCATCTCTTTGCTCGGATAACGCTCCGAGAGCGGGCTGTTGTAATTCTGCATTGTCTACCTCTTTTTTGTGTTGGAAAAAATACGTTGGTAGTATAGCACTTTTGTGTTTTGATTACAATGAAAGGTAAATTCTTGACAATCCCCGCGATATCGGGATAATTAAAAAGGCGGAAGCAAAATGCTTCCGCCGCTATATGCGATACGTGGCCCTGTAGCTCAGAGGATAGAGCGTCGGTTTCCGAAGCCGTGCGTCGGAGGTTCGATTCCTCTCAGGGTCACCATTTTATTTTTTGCGAAAGTCGCCGCTACAGTTCGATGTCCTCGGTGGTCCCTTCCTTGTCCTGGTACCTCGGGCCGCCGCCGTCAAGGACTTCTTTCTTTTCTATATCGCCTGTTTCGGCATTGATTATATACTTGTAATAATTCTCGTTGTCATAGAAATAAACGTAATAGACGAGCGGACTTTCTTCATCTTCAAGTCTGAAGACCTCGAAAGTGACCTCCTTTTTCTCCGCGCCGGAGTCTCTGAAAGCGGTCATGTACGCATCGCGCTGACTGATGAGCTCGACATCTCTGTTCGGCATCTTGCTCAGGATCAGGAGCACGGTTGCTATACCTACGACAACGCAAATAATGACGCCGATCGTCAGAGCCTTCCGTACAGCAGGAGGCATCGGCGGCTGTTCTTTGAGTCTTACCCAGCGCTTTCTGAGCTTTCGGGCCCGTTCCGGATCGAGTTCAGGCATATCGTTCTTCCTTTCGCTTCATACAATTGCGAATTGGCTGACAACAGAAAACATGACAGTACAATCCGCTTCCCGACTATACTATCATAAGGCGCATATTTGTACAATTGTTTTGTGGCTTAACAATAATGCAATGTTTTCAGGGCACAGCTGAAATATATGTTGTTGCGAAACGGGCGGAAAGTGTGGTATTATATCTCGTGCGATATGGCTCTGTAGCTCAGCGGATAGAGCGTCGGTTTCCTAAACCGTGCGTCGGAGGTTCGAGTCCTCTCAGGGTCACCAGAACAGAAATGGCGGAGGAGCAGTGCTTCTCCGCTTTTCTGATGCAGTTTTCTGTTGACAAAAGCGGGATGTTTGCTATAATGAGTTAGTGCCAACTAACTAAAGATTATAACTATACGTACCCGGAGGATCATATCCGAAATGTCAGAAGAAATACTCGTACAGCACTGCGCGCCTACTCTTGCAGGGCTGAAGACAGCAAACATGTTCACATACGATTACGCCGATGCCGAAGAGATGAAGGCCGACGTCCGCATTCTGAACCGGATGTTCTCGCCCAAAGGCATCAGCGTCATCCCGTTCAGATACTCGAACGGCAAGGCCCTGCTATATATGTACAGACCCTGTGATCTCGCAAGGGATCTTTCCGATGAAAGAGCGGCAAGGATACTCGAAGAGAAGGGCTACTGCAAAGAGAGCCAGGGCAGCTGCCTCGCAAAGCTCGCCGGAAAGCTTCGTGAAGATGGGGAGTTCCCGCACGAAGTAGGACTGTTTCTCGGCTATCCGCCCGAAGACGTGGAAGGCTTCATGAAGGACTGCCGCAAGGGCTGCAAGTGCGTCGGCTGCTGGAAGGTATACGGCGATGCCGAAAAGGCGAAGGCGACGTTCGACAAGTACGAGAAGTGCAAGAGGGCCTACTGCATGCTGGCCGAGCGGGGCCGTAAGGCATGTGAACTCGCAGTAAGCAAGCCTCCGGCAAAAGAACAGTAAACCCAGCAAAAACAAAATAATGCGTATATCGCAAATAGGCGATATGAAATGGAGAAAAGCCGCCCGGGGGCGGTTTTTTGCTGCGCATCTTGACCTCGAAAAAACGGCACAATATAATCGGTATAAGAAATGGTGAAGTGTGAGAAGGCGCCGCAATGGAAGGTAGAGACAGAGGCAAAGCAACTATCGTGATGCTGATCTGCGCCCTGGGCTGGAGCCTGGGCGGGATATGTATCAAGATGATCTCATGGAATGCCCTTGTGATCATCGGCTTCAGGTCGCTGATAGCGGGCGGATTTCTGTTAGCCTATATGAAAAAGGAAGGCCTTCGCTTCGTCTTCAGCAAATACTCGATCATCATCGGGGTCGCGCTCTCGTCGACGATGGCGATGTACGTCTTCGCCAACAAGATGACGACGGCGGCCAACGCGATAGTCATACAGTACACATGCCCGGTATGGGTGCTGCTGATATCGGCGGTCTTTTTCAGGAAGAAGATCAACAGGATAGATGCTCTCGTAGTCGTAATATGCGTCGCCGGCATAGCTCTGTTCTTCTTCGATCAGATAACGCCGGGAAACATGCTGGGAAACATCATCGCCCTGATGAGCGGCATAGGGCTGGCGACAGTCATGGTCGTGAACGGTGTGGCGAAGGACAGTGAGACGCAGTACTCCGGCATCGTGATAGGACAGAGCCTCGCGTGCCTGTTCGGTCTGATCGGCGGACTGGCTCAGGCCGGCTTCAGCCCGCAGCAGGTGGAGATACTGTTCATCCTTGTGCTCGGCATACTGCAGATGGGAACGCCCTACCTTCTGTACCCGTACGCGGCGAAGCGGCTGAGCCCGCTGGCGTGCTCGCTTATCGGGATGCTCGAGCCTATCGCGAACCCCATATGGGTCGCGGTCTTCTACGGCGAAGTGCCGGGGATGTTCGCTTTCGCGGGCGGGACGGTGATAATAGTGACGACATCGCTCTGGATGATATGGCAGAGCCGGCATCCGGAGCTTCAGTAAGCAGGCATACATGGAAAAGACAGGAGAAATGAAATGAAAGCAGTACGAAGGATAATATTCTTATTGGCTCTTGCGGTCT
>CAMNNG010000089.1 GCA_946545145.1 uncultured Bacillota bacterium | reverse complement strand
GAGCTGAAGGCGCGCGGGATAGACACTGTGATCCTCACGGGCACTACCACGCCCAACTGCATCAGGACTACGGCTTATGACGGCATTTCCTATGATCTCAGGACGATAGCGGTAGATGACTGCTGCTCGTCGATGACGGACGAGATCCAGAAGGCGAATATGGACGACATGGCGCGCATCGGTGTAGAAATAGAAAACAGCGCGGCCGTGCTGGACGCGCTGCTCTGATTCATTGTTTTGATCAATTAGCTCTTAGCTTACTTTACATGAGCCGCGATCGCGATCATCTCTTTTGCGCTTGCAAGCGTGATGTCTGAGATGTTGATTCCTGCGAGGAGCCTTGCGATCTCGGTTATTTTTTCGTTGTCCGAAAGGTGGCTCATCGTCGTGTATGTCCTCTCCTTATCAGCCGACTTTTCGATGCGGTAGTTGTGGTCCGCTGCCGCTGCGATCGGCGGAAGGTGAGTGATGCAGATTATCTGGTGGTTCTGCGCGATCTGGCTGAGCTCCTTGGATACGATGGCCGCCGTCTCTCCGCTGATTCCGGAGTCGATCTCGTCGAATATCATCGTATCGATGCCGTCGTATTCTCCGATGACCTTCTTGAAGGCGAGCATTATCCTGGACATCTCACCGCCGGAAGCGATCTTCGAAAGCGGTTTGAGCGGCTCTCCTGTGTTCGCGCTGAGAAGGAACTCGATGACGTCCGTTCCGTTGGGATCGTAGCCTTCCTTCTGGCCGAAGCTGATGGAGAAGGTCGCGTCTTTGAAGTTCAGGTTCTCGAGCTCGTTCTGGATCTTCGACTGGAGATTGTAAGCTGCCGAGTGGCGGAGCCTGCTGAGACTTTCCGTCTCGTTCTTCAGCATCTCTTCGATCCTCGATTTCTCAAGGAACCTTGAGTCTACGTCAGCCTCGATATCTGCAAGGTCGAACAGTTCGTGTTCCATCTGATCCTTGTAGTTCAGGATATCGTCGATCGTTTCGCCGTATTTTGCCTTCAGCTCACCGATGAAGTAGAGTCTGTCATTGAGCTCTTCGATCCTCTCGCGGTTGAAGACGATGCGGTCTCTCATGTCGCGGATCCTGTTCGCGATGTCCTCGAAGCGGTAGTAGAAGTCGCTGATCTCGTCCTCGAAGCCGGCTGCCTCTCTGGAGATGCCTGAGATCTCCTTGATCGGAGCGATGACATCGTCGAGTCTGTCGAGGGCGGAGCCTTCTCTTGCGTAAGCGTTATTGAACGCGCGGTCGAGAGCTCCGTAGATCTGCTCGTTGTTTTCCATGATCTCGAGCTCTTCCTTGTGACGCTCGTCTTCGCCGACTATCAGGCCGGCTTTTTCGATCTCGTCGATCCTGTAGCGCAGGTATTCTTTCTGCTGGTCGACGTTCTCGGCTTTCTGCTCAGCCTCTTTGAGACGTCTGCACGCGTCGATGTAGTTGTCGTAGTACTCGGCTACTTTTCTCTTGATCGGGCTGATCGCGCCTTTCTCGTAAGCGTCTACGAGCTTGAGGTGGTTCTCGACCTTGAGAAGGGACTGGTTGTCGTACTGGCCGTGTATGTCAGCGAGTTTTCCTGTAAGCTCCTGAAGCTCGCCGAGAGTAACGATGCGGTCGTCTATACGGCACATGTTTTTTCCTGTACTTGAGATCTCGCGCGTGATGAGGATATCGTTGTTGTTATGTTCACAAATCATCTGGACGATAGCCTTGTCGCATCCCGTCCTGACGTAAGAACTGTCAGCGCGGGAGCCGAGGGCGAGGCTGAGGGCTTCGACGAATACAGATTTTCCCGCGCCTGTCTCGCCTGTGATGACATTGAGCCCTTTGTGCATGTCGATATCGATATTCTCGATGGTCGCTAGATCCTTAACACTGATATGAGTGATCATTTAAAGTAACTCCTTGAATCTGTCTACAATATCTGAAACGTTTTTCTGATCGTCGATAACGACGAGTATGGTATTGTCGCCGGCAACGGAACCAACGATGTGGCTCATGCCGAGCGAGTCGATAGCCTCGGCTGCGGCCGAACCGCATCCCGAGAGCGTTTTTATTACGACGATGTTGCCCGCCGAGTCGACGGAAGTGATCGTCTCTTTGAAGATCTTGACGAAGCGTCCTGAAATGGGACCTTCATCTTTGCTCTGGACATATTTGTATCTCCCGGAGGAGGAGAGCTTTTTGACGAGCTGCAGCTCCTTGATGTCTCTGGATACGGTCGCCTGAGTGACGTTGTATCCGGATTCGCGAAGAAGCTGGCAGAGCTGTTCCTGCGTCTCGATCTCATTGGATTCGATAAGCTCCAGAACCATATTTTGTCTTGAGTATCTCATTTTGTTATCACCTTTACAATAGTTTTACGTACGTTCATAATTATACCATTTTTCGGTATAAACATTCAAGCAAATATCGCCCCGCATAGACAAACACATGTTTGTATGATATAATTCCGCACGAAGGAGAAGAAAGCTTGAGGATCATTGGAATAGACCCCGGATACGCCATCATGGGATGGGGCGTCATAGACATGAAGGGCAACCATTTTGACGTGGTCGCTTACGATTCTATTTTCACAGACAAGGACATGCCGATGCCCGACAGACTCAAGGCTTTGTATACAGGGCTGATGAATATCATCGCCGAATATGAGCCCGAGGTGGCGGCTATAGAAGAACTGTTTTTCAACAACAATGCGAAGACTGCTATACTGGTAGGCCAGGCGAGAGGCGTGGCTCTTCTTGCGTGCTCGAACAGCGGGATAGACATAGCTGAATACACGCCGCTTCAGATCAAGCAGTCGCTTACAGGCACGGGACGCGCCGAGAAGAAACAGGTCCAGTTCATGGTCAAGACGATCCTCAATCTGAAAGAGGTGCCAAAGCCGGACGATACGGCTGACGCCCTGGCCGCTGCCGTGACACACGGACACAGCGCCCCGGGCAGCTCGAGGCTCGGAAGGGCCGCGCACAGGCAGGCTCTGAGATAGGAGAACAGAACATGTTTCGATACATCAAAGGAACTATAGAGATGAAGCTCGCTTCCAGTGTCGTAGTCGAATGCGGAGGCGTGGGCTTCGAGATGACGGTGCCGCAGAACAGCAGGCTCTACCTCGCCCATGAAGGCAGCGAGGTCACCGTGTTCACATATATGAGCGTCAGAGAAGACGACATCAGCCTCTTCGGATTCGACGATGAGGACGGTCTGCTTCTTTTCGAAAAGCTCATCACCGTCAACGGCATAGGCGCAAAGGCCGCGATGGCGATCCTGTCCGCGATGCCGGCGTCAGACGTCAAGAGGGCGATCGTATTCGAAGACGCAGACATGCTGACAAGGGCGAACGGAATAGGAAAGAAGACGGCCCAGAGGATCGTGCTCGAACTGAAGGACAAACTGAAGGATCTGAGCATAGCCGACGGCGAGCCGCTTCCCGCCGAAGTGCAGACGCACACAGGCGAAAAGCAGCAGGCTGCCGACGCGCTCATGGCTCTCGGATACTCAAGGACTGAGGCCCAGACCGCGCTGGTCGGCGCCGAGGACGGTCTGTCCGTCGAAGATTACATCAAGATCGCGCTCAAGAATATGTAAGCGGATCATAGCGTAAGCGCTTGAAAGGAATGCATGAAATGCAGGGATATGAAGATATAGATGAAAGAATAGTTTCGGGCAGCGCAGCTGACGGAGAGGAGAGAGCGGAGCATTCTCTCAGGCCGCAGACGCTCTCGGAGTATATCGGTCAGAAGACGGCAACGGACAATCTGAAGGTCTTTATCGAGGCCGCAAAGATGAGGGGAGAGGCTCTCGACCACGTGCTGTTCTACGGACCTCCGGGACTTGGAAAGACTACGCTCGCGGGCATCATTGCAAACGAGCTTGATGTCGATATCAGGATCACGAGCGGTCCTGCGATAGCAAGGGCGGGAGACCTGGCCGCGATACTCACGAACCTCAATGAGAACGATGTACTGTTCATAGACGAGATACACAGACTGAACAGGAGCGTAGAGGAGGTTCTTTACTCCGCTATGGAGGACTTTGCGCTCGATATAATAATAGGAAAGGGACCGGCTGCGAGATCGATCAGGCTCGATCTTGCGAAGTTCACTCTCATCGGAGCGACGACAAGGGCCGGAAGTCTTTCCGCGCCGTTAAGAGACAGATTCGGCGTGGTCTGCAAATTCGAAAACTATACGACGGACGAACTGAAGCTGATCGCTTCCAGGACAGCCGGACTTCTCGGTGCTGAGATAGACGATGACGCTCTCACAGAGATAGCGATCAGGTCCAGAGGAACGCCGAGAATAGTCAACAGACTGCTCAAGAGGATCAGAGACTTCTCGCAGGTCCTAGGCACAGGAAGGATCGACATAGATGTTACGAAAAAGGCGCTCGACGCGCTGGAAGTCGACGATATGGGACTCGAACATCTTGACAGGGAGATCCTGAGGGTCATAATAGAGAGGTTCGGAGGAGGACCTGTAGGCATCGATACCATAGCTGCGGCTATAGGTGAAGAGAGGATAACGATCGAGGATGCTTACGAGCCGTATCTCATACAGTCGGGATTCCTCCACAGGACGCAGAAAGGACGTGTAGTCTCGGAGCTCGCTTACAAGCACCTTGGACTGGAGTTTGCCGGTGAGCAGATCGAGATGGATACACATCAGGAATAACTCAAGCACACGATTAGATAGGACAAAAGAAAAAACGACATGAACGTATCAGATTTTGATTATGAACTGCCGGAAGAGTTGATAGCACAGAGACCTGCCGATAAAAGAGACGGGTCTCGTCTTTTAGTTGTGGACAGGAAGGCAGGCTCGGTCAGTCACGAGCATTTCAGCGACGTGAAAAAGCATCTGAAGGCGGGCGACTGCCTCGTCATCAACGACTCGAAGGTGCTTCCCGCAAGGCTTTACGGAACTAAGGCGATCACGGGAGCCAAGGTGGAGTTCCTGCTTACTAAGAGGCTCGAAGGCGACACATGGGAGACCATGGTCAGACCTGGCAAAAGACTGAAGCCGGGCGACAGCGTAGACTTCGCCGACGGATTCAGGGCCCACATCGACGCGAACGGCGAGGGCGGAACGAGGATCGTTACTTTCGAATACGAAGGCATATTCATGGAGAGGCTCGAGGAGATCGGTTCGATGCCGCTTCCTCCGTATATC
>CAMNNG010000088.1 GCA_946545145.1 uncultured Bacillota bacterium | reverse complement strand
CGAAAGTCGCATACACCAAAACCTAAATGATACGCAACAGTATATAGCCGTCACACGATTCGTCTTCGCGTGACGGTTTTTGTGACCCTAAAATCTTTACATCATTTATCCGATTGTTTATAATTTGTATATACTGACAATTCAGTTACAAAAAGCCTAAAAGGAGAAGAGAAGTGAAAGCAGCATCGACGAAGAAAAAAAGAATATCGATGATACTGGCGCTTCTTTTGGTTGCCGTAATGATTTTCGCGACAGGGTGCGGAGGTTCAGGAGGTTCAGGAGGTTCTGCAGGTTCTGATGCCGGATCCGCAGGAGCAGGAGGCTCCAAGAAGGCGGAACAGGCCGCTTCCGAGACCGCGGAGCAGTCTGCATCTGAAAAGGCTGCAGAGCAGGCAGCCGAGGCGGTAACTGACGAGGCGAACGCCGCAGACGAGAAGGCAGGAAAGTCCGGCTCCGATGATGGCTTCAAGCCGGGCAAGTTCAAGGACGCGAAGTTCAACGAGAGCAAGGCCGAAGGAAATGAAGAGGTGCAGGTAGATGTATCCTCCGCCGCGAAAGGCTATATAGCTCTTGTCTGCAACAGCGACGCCCGCGTCAAACTCCAGGTCGTGAAGGGCGAGGACACATATACTTATGATGTCGTCATGAAAAAGCCGCAGATCTTCCCGCTTCAGTCGGGCAACGGCGATTACACGATCAAGGTGATGAAGAACCTCGAAGGCAACAAATACTTCGAACTCTACAAGACGGACATCTCCGTCAAACTCAAAGACAAGTTCGGTCCGTATCTGAGACCGAGCCAGTATGCTGATTTCACGGAAGAATCGGACTGCGTCAAGGAAGCCGCGAAGCTTGCCGAAAAAGCGGGAAGCGAGCAGGAATTCGTCGACGCTGTCTATGAATATATCTGCAAGAAGATAGATTACGACAAGGAAAAAGCCGCTACGGTCAAGTCGGGCTACATCCCGGATCCTGATGCGATACTCAAAAGCGGGAAGGGCATATGCTTCGACTATTCGAGCCTTGCAGCCTGCATGCTAAGAAGCCAGGGCATCCCGACGAAGATCATATTCGGATATGTAGAGCCGAACGATCTCTACCATGCGTGGAACATGTTCTACACCGAGGAGACGGGATGGACGAAGGTCGAATTCAAGGTCAATGAAAAGGACTGGAGCAGGATCGACCTCACGTTCTCGGCTAACGGCGAAGACGGCAAGTTCATAGGCGACGGATCGAACTATACCGACGTTTATCACTATTAGAAACGCGAAAGACAGAATCAAAAAGAAATAGGAAAAGAATCAAGATCAGAAAAAGGCAAGATCAGAAAAAGGCAGGATCAGAAATACAGAACAGGAAAAAACGGAATCTGAAAAGACAGAACCGTAAAAACATAAAACCGTAAACCATTATCAAATATAAATCGAAAGGAGCCTCAGAATGAGTTCTAAGGTCACGAAAACAAAAGCGCTAAGCTACGAAGAAATGGGATCGTTCTTCGAGAACATGGGCATGATGGTCAGGGCCGGCATCACGGCATCCGAAGCCGTCGAGCTTCTCAAGGACGATGTGAAAGAAGAAGCGGGTGAAGGCCCCCTCGCTGATGTCTACGCCGAAATGGCGGAGTCGATGCAGATGGGATCATCCCTTGAAGACGCCATGAAGCAGGCGGGATCATTCCCGGATTATGCAGTGGACATGGTGGGAGCCTCGGAGTACACCGGCAGGCTGGAGGAGACCCTCTTCCACCTATCCGACTATTACAGAACGGAGAATTCGATGAAGAACACCTTCGTCTCGGCCGTAAGATACCCGATCATCCTGCTGTTCATGGTGATCGCAGTACTGGCCGCGATGCTGGCGATGGTATTCCCCGCGTTCAGAGGAGTCTACAACAACCTCACGGGCAGCCTGGCTTCATCGTCGTTCAACTACATCAACGTCTCGTTCACGGTGTGCGTCGTCCTCATGATCGTCATGATCGTGCTGGTGTGCCTCATGCTTGCGGGCGTATCGATGTGGCGGAGCGGAAAGCAGGGCAAAGTCAAAGCGATGCTGTCGAAGATCGGCACGTTCAGAGACCTGTTCGCAAACCTCGATCTTTACAGATTCACATCGTGTTTCGACATGTTCATCTCCGGAGGCGAGCTGCAGGATGAAGCGCTGAAGAAGAGCCTTTCCGTAGCCGAGAGCGCGGAGCTCAAGGAAAAACTCGAAAGATGCATCCAGAAGACGGACCAGGGCCTCAGCTTCTCGCAGGCAGCCTGCGAAGAAAAGCTCTATGACCCGATCAACAACAGGATGCTTATCCCTGCCGAGAGGAGCGGCATGCTCGACCAGGTACTGCAGAAGATCCTCGCAAACCTCAGGGACAACAACGACAAGTACATCGGAAAGATCGCCAACACGGTCGAACCCATGCTGACGGGCTTCCTGATGATAACGATCGGCCTCATGCTGATCAGCCTGATGGTGCCGCTGATCGGCATCATGAACTCGATAGGCTAGGAGTGCAAAATGAAAGTATTAAGAGATCACAAGTTCATAACGGCGTGCGTGATCGTAGCGGTGATAGCTGCCGCTCTGGTGCTTTGGAGCACTCTGAGAACGACTGAGCAGGACATCGAGCAGCAGGCAAAGGCGATCGAAGACGCAGTAAGCGAACGGGCGCTGCAGTGCTACGTGATAGAGAACGCTTACCCCGAAAGCCTCGCTTACCTCGAGGACAACTACGGCCTCACGGTGAACAAGGAGGACTTCAAGGTCGTGTACACGCCGTACGCGGAGAACCTTCCGCCCGATGTGAAGGTCATCTGGAAGGGAGGTGCAGCCGGTGAGTAGCAAGAGAGGCTTTGGAGACATCATCTCTACGATCACGATAGCGGTGCTCTTCCTCGTGATACTGATCCTCGTCGTGTTCGGCGCTTCATCGTACAGACACGCGACAGAGGCCAGGTCCGAAAGCGACAACGACAGAGCCGTCCTCTCGTACGTCATCACGGCGGTCAAGGACTCGGACGGCAAGGTGGAGGTGCGCGACTTTGACGGCGCGCCGGGCATTTCGATAGCGGACAAACAGGGGTTCGAGCAGAAGATATACATGAAGGACGGCCGGCTCCTGCAGGAATACAGCCTGCGCTCGGCGGCAATAGACCCCGAAGAAGCGTTGGAAATCGGGGAAACTGAGCAGTTCAAGGCAACGCTCGCCCCGGATGGGATACTGAAGATAGAGACCGGTTCGGGCACGTCATATGTCGACACGAACAGGTAATATGTAAACCGGCCATTCAAGCGGGCCGGAATGTGAAGAATGATGAAAACGAAACGAAACACAGCATTCATAGTGGAGCTCATAGCGATGTTCCTGGTGCTTCTCCTCGTGATATCGGTCATAACGACGGTATCGATGAAGACGCGCCAGCAGAGCATCGATGCGGGCCGCCTGACGAAGGCCGTCGTCTGCGCCGAAAATGTGGCGGAAGTGACGGGCGAAGCTTCGGGCGCGAAAAGCTGCGCCGAAAAGCTGGGCTCCATGGATGAAGCGAAGAACGTCGCAGTAAGCGGATCCAGAGTGACGGCCGATATCAGCGTGGGCAATGATGCTGCGGCCGGCGCGGATGAGTTCACTGTGACGATAGATGTAAAGACTGAAAACGGAAAGAACGGAAAGTATGTGACGAAGGACATCGCCGTCTACATGCCGGGCGGATCAGGTGCGGCCGGTGATGCCGATGCTGCTGGCGGATCCGGTGCGGCCGAAAATGCCGATGCAGACGCCGCGATATATTCGCTTACTTCCGGGAAGTATATAAAGGAGGGCGCGAGATGAGCAGAAAGATAAGACTTGGTCCGATCGCGGTCTTCCTTGCGGTCGTGGCGGTGGTGCTGTCGACGCTGGCCGTGCTGACGGTGGCGACGACGAATGCAGACAAGGTGCTCGCTGACAGGTTCGCGGGCGCGACGCAGACCAGATACGCTCTTGAGGCTGAGGGCGAAAGATTCCTGCAGCAGTACGACGAGAAGGTCGCAGGAGGTTCGGCCGTTTCCGCTGCAGACAGGACGAAAGAGATTGAAAAAGACGGATACACGCTGAAGATCACCGTCACCGAGCCCGACGCTTCGGGAAGCTGGGATGTTACCGAGTGGAAGGTGATCAAGGACTGGAACGCGGATGATCCTTATCAGAACATCTGGCAGGGCAACTGAAGCTGATGCAATGCAACTGATACTGATGCAGGGCAACTGATTCAGGTCAACTGACGAAACGGATGATCCGGCAAAGCAGCGGATGAGTGAGAGATAGAGAAGAAACGGATAAAGTACAGAAAAAGTACAGAAGGAGATAAGAAATGATACTTAGCGAGATGCTGAAACTTGCGACCGAGAAGGGCGCATCAGATATATTCCTCATAGCCGGCCTTCCGGTGACCTTCAAGGTGAAGGGCTCGCAGGACAGGCAGGACGGCGGCATCATGAAGCCGTCGGATATAGAGCCGCTTATAGAAGAGATATACGCGGCTGCAAAGAGGCAGAAGACGAACCTGGATGCGGGTCTTGACGACGACTTTTCATTCTCGATCCCTGACCTTGGAAGGTTCAGGGTCAACGTCTTCAGACAGCGCGGCTCGCTGTCGGCAGTCATCAGGGTCATCAAATTCGGCATACCTGATCCGGAAAATCTGGGGATCACTGAGAACGTTCTCTCCCTTGCCGACAACATGACGGGCCTCGTCCTTGTCGCGGGAGCGGCGGGATCCGGAAAGTCGACGACTCTCGCCTGCATGATCGACAGGATCAACAAGTCGAGGGAGTCGCACATCATAACGATGGAAGACCCGATCGAGTATCTGCACTCGCACAGCAAGAGCATCGTCAGCCAGAGGGAGGTATTCATCGACACACCGGGATACCTCGAATCTCTGCGTTCGGCCCTCAGAGAAAGTCCGGACGTCATCCTCCTCGGAGAGATGAGAGACTATGAGACGATATCGAGCGCGATCACTGCGGCTGAAACAGGCGTGCTTCTTTTCAGCACACTGCATACAAGCAGCGCAGCTAACACGATCAGCCGTATAGTAGACGTCTTCCCGGCGACCCAGCAGGTCCAGGTAAGGGGCCAGCTCGCTCAGCTTCTCAGGGGAGTCGTATGCCAGCAGCTCGTCCACACGACTGACGGCCACATCGCTCCGGCTTTCGAAGTTATGAAGAGCACGCCGGCGATACAGAACATGATCAGAGAAGGAAAGCTCCACCAGCTCGAGTCCGC
>CAMNNG010000087.1 GCA_946545145.1 uncultured Bacillota bacterium | reverse complement strand
CCTGAAGAAGGGGAAGAGATACTTCGTACAGGTCAGACCATACAAAACAGTCAAAGGCGTGAAGTATACAGGAGTGTATGGCGCGGCGAAAAGCGTGAAGCGATGAGTTGAGAATCAGTGCGCTTTGCCACATGAGTTGCCGGCTTGAACATGCATGAAAGAAACGGTGCCGACATCCCCCGGTGGGGGTTGTTGGCACTTTTTTCGTTTGCTAAACTCCAATGAGAAGAATGTGGAAAAGGGGAACGACCTATGATGAAAGAAAAGATGGAAAGACTGCTGGATGAGACCGGGAAGATACTTATCGGTAAGGAGGATGTGATCCGGAAGGTGCTGATGGCGATATTCGCAAGAGGACATATCCTTCTGGATGACGTCCCGGGTGTCGGCAAGACGAGCCTTGCTGTAGCTCTGGGAAAGATACTTGGGCTCGATTACAGCAGGATCCAGCTTACTCCCGATGTGCTCCCTTCCGACATCATCGGCTTTTCCATTTACAACAGAGATGCAGGCGGGTTCGTCTACAGGCCGGGAACGGTCAATGATACGAACCTTCTCCTTGCTGATGAGATAAACAGGACATCGAGCAGGACGCAGGCGGCTCTGCTCGAGGCGATGGAGGAAAACCAGGTCACAGTCGATGGTGTGGCTCACAAACTGGAGGAGCCGTTCATCGTCATTGCGACACAGAACCAGGTCGGTACAGCGGGGACGCAGCTGCTGCCGCAGGCTCAGCTGGACAGATTCCTGGTGAAGTTGAGCATAGGCTATCCCGACAGGGAGAGCATGAAGAGCATCATCATGGAGAGGCAGACCGAGGAGCGCTACGCAAAAGTGGAACAGGTACTTACAAAGGAAGAGGTAAGACAGCTGCAGCGTCATGTGCTCACAGTCACTATGAAGGAAGAGATCGTATCGTATATCACAGACCTTGTGATACAGACGAGGAACGATCAATGGATTGAGCTCGGGATCAGCCCGAGAGGCGCGATCGCTCTCAGCCATATGGCAAAAGCCTGTGCGTTCATGCAGGGAAGGGATTACGTGATCCCGGAGGATGTGCAGGATGTGTTCTGGGATGTGTGCGAACATAGAATCATCCTGAGCAGAAAAGCAAGGGCGGAGCAGCTGCCCGCCAGCATAGTTGTCAGGAACGCCCTCTCATCGGTCAAGGCGCCTTACGTGGTGTAGGGAAGAAGGCAGTGTAGGGCAATGTGGAAGGAGCGTCTGATCTGGGCGGCGATCATTCTCGCTGCTGCAGTACTGTACTTTTTTGATAACGGAACTATCACTCTAGCGGTCCTGGTCTCATGCACGGCTGCGCCGCTTTTGTCGATAGCGTCTTTTGCGTTGTCGGGAAGAAAAGTGAACGTTGCCATCAGGGGCGGTGATGCGGGCGGATACCATGCAGATGAGCGCGGCGGATCCGTCATGCTGAGCATATCCAACGGGGGCTTCCTTCCTACGGGGGAAGTTAGGGTGAGACTGCGGTCGACGAACCGGAGGACAGGAGAGAGATCATCGGAGGAGATCAGTCTGACTGCTCCTCCAAGAAAGACGGTGACGAAGGAAGCCGGCGCTTCCTACGGTCACTGCGGGGTCTATGTTTTCGATATAGAGGAAGCGGTATGTTTCGATCCGCTGTATCTCGTTAAAAGAAGAGCGGCCTCATCAGGCGAAACGGGCATAACGGTGATGCCGGAAAGGTTCCCGGTGCTGATCGATATCTCGGGCAGCTCGGCCGTGATGTTCGAAAGCGATATATATTCGACTTCGAAGAGCGGTATGGACCCGGGTGAAGTATACGGGATAAGAGAATATGTGTCAGGTGATCCTGTGAAGAACATGCACTGGAAGCTGTCTGAAAAAACGGGACACCTCCTGGTCAAAGAACTGGGCCTCCCGGTGACGGATCAGCTGGTAGTGATGCTGGATACCGCTTCGGGAAAGAACGCCCGGCCTGAGATCATGGATGCGCAGGCCGCTGTTTTCAGGTCGATCATGTCAGCGCTCAAGGAAGATGATATCGATCATTCCATCTGCTTCAACGGCGAGGATGACGAACTGATATGGAGGAAGATAACCTCTGAGGAAGATATATCGGCTGCCTGCGAAGAGTTCCTCAGGGTTCCTGCGAAAAGGGAGCCTTCGTGTGATTTTTTCGGGATAATGAACGCCAGGGCGAGATTCGCGCATCTGATATTCATAGGCACACAGGTGCCGGATGCCGTCCTTTCGATATCATCCGGCTGCAGGGTCACGGCCCTGATCGCCGGCGGAGGTGACCGAAGCGAAGGCATGGTGCAGATGATAGGCTTCGATGAGAAGTCATACAAAACAGAACTGGCAGGAATGGAAGTGTAACGGTGGAGATCCAAAGCGGAGCAGGAGAAAATCGAAAAAGGATCATTGCTGAGGCGGCTGCAGCCGGCATGTTGTTTGCGTGCCTTGGAGCATTTCTTTTCATGGCAGGAGCAATAAGATTCCTAGTATTCGTGATACCCGGGATCATAACTTTCGGCGCGCTGCTGGTGATAAAAGAGAAGGCGCGGCCTGCTGTCTTCGGTGCTGCTGTGCTGATCATAGCGGCGGCGGCTCTTGCTCTGGTCATCCCGGAGTTCTCACATGTAAGGGACGGGATCGCGCTTTTGATGAACCAACTCTTTGCTATAGCGGAAAGGGAGCAGGCGTACGTATATAACAGAATGGGCACATCAGACGGAGCAACAGACAGCCTCACATGCATCAGGAACGCAGTGCTGTGGGCCGGATGCGCGGCAGGGATGCTACTGAGCCTCCCGGGAAGAGACGAGAGAAGAAAGATATGCGTGGCTGTATTCATTGCGGCGTGCGCAGTGTTCGCTTACTTCGGCCTCATGCCGAACGCCTGGTGCATCGCGGCGATGGCGGTCTGCATGACGGTGGCGGCCGGACGGGGAAGACTGGCTGCGCTGATACCTGTGCTGCTGATCTGTGCGCTGATATTCGGAGCGGTGATGGCAGCCGATCCGGGTGAGAGCGTCCCGGTATCGAGGTCGGATGAAAGCGCAAGAGACCTTTTGGCGGTCAGGACCGTAAGGCTGGAAGGCCTGCAGAGCAAGTCTGCCGACGCGGAAAAGGAAAAACAGGAAAAGAAGGATAAGGGCGGAGAAGGATCTGATGAGAATAAGGACAAGGCGGCATCTGACAGGCGGATGATGATAGTACTGCTGCTGGTGCTGATCACCCTTCTGATCCTTTTCGTCCCGTCGGTCATCCACGACAGGCTCGAGAAAAAACGGAAGAAAAACAGGGAGGGCATCGACAGCGATGATCCCGCGACGGCGGTGCGGGCCATGTTCCCGTACGCTGTCAGGTGGCTCGGAGTGTACGGACTGGGCGGCAGGGACAGGCTGTTTTCTGCATATACTGTAGAGGCTGAAAAGGAGATCTCGTACAGCTACGCAAGGCAGTATGAAAAGATGCTGGAGCTGTGGAACGAGGCAGCGTTCAGTGACCATGAGATAACGGCAGGAAGATGCGAGGAGATGCGCAGCTTCATGGACATGACTGTAAAGATGACAAAGGAGAAGATTAGCAGAAAGGAAAAGGCTAAGGTGAGGTTCCGCCTGGCGCTTTAGAGTGCAGCAGATAAGATGGTGAAGCTATGAGGGAAGGTCTTCTGAAAAAAATGATAAAGATCTTTGTCTTTGCCGCGCTGACCGCGCTGCTAGTCTTTTGCTGCATGGGTTGCCGCGCCAGGATCACCGACGACGAGAACGTGACGGATGTAGTGCCGGATGAAAGCGGCATGAAGGCGGAGCAGTTCGAAAAGAAAAGGGAGGAACTCGGGATAGAGAAGACTCTTGAACCGATAATAGACAACGATTCGGATACAAATAAGACAACACCTTCCGATCAGGGAAAAGCCGGTGGAAACGGCGGAAAGAAAGCCGGAGGCAGCGGCGGATCAGGCAAGGCTGGAAAAGGCGGAGGGAAAAACAACGGTAATAATACGAATAATACGAATACCGATGACGAAAAGAAAAAGAGGAAAAAAGAAAAGTATGTCGTGGTGAGCTTTGACGCCCGTGGCGGAAGCTGCGACACATCCAGGAAAAAGGTGATCGTCGGAGGAGCGTACGGAGAGCTGCCCGTCCCGGAAAGAGACGGTTTCAATTTCACCGGCTGGTACGCAGGAAGTGACGAAGGAGATCAGGTGACTGCAGGAACGGTCGTGACGAATAAGGAAGACCATACGCTCTATGCGGGATGGAGAGAGGCGACGAAGAAGGACCATACGCTGACCTTCGATCCGAATGAAGGCAGGATGAAAGAAAGAGACAAGACGCGCACGGTAACGGAGGGCGAGCCATACGGAGAGATGCCGCTCCCGGTGAGGAAGGGCCACGAATTCGAAGGATGGTTCACATCACTCGACGGCGGAGAGCAGGTCTCTGCAGGCGACACTTTCGATCAGACGACCAATCAGACGCTCTATGCACACTGGACATATGATCCGTACAAGTACTGGTCGCAGACATTGCAGACCATATACGAATCGATGTACGCATGCCAGGTGATCGACTGCTATATCGAGTTCGCTGACAACGAGACGGCTTCATCGTGCTCGTTCCTAGACAGGTGCAAGGCCGGGAATGCGGCGAGGAACAGAGGAAGCGAAACGACGGTCACGGATCAGTGGGTCGAGAGCCGTAATCCGTCAGTGATCATCAAGTGCACGGATCAGTCCGCCGGAAGCGCCAAAGCGGCAATGGAGGAGAGATTCCCGGGCAGGAGGATACTGGTCGTCCCGACAAAGGCGGTGTACGGAAGCAGCAGCGAACAGGTATATTTCTCGCTGTATCTGGGCAAGGTGCTGTATCCGAGCTGGTATGAAGAGGTAGACATAGCTAAGGCCGGAGAAGAGCTCGGAGTAAGCGGAGAAATCTACGAATAGTAACCCCCCAAGGGGCTTGCAGATGAGATTTATCACCAATATCATTGTTTTCGATGATCAATAAAAGGAATAATTCAAACTGAACTAGATGAAAGGAGTTGCGTCATGAAAAAATTGACGAGTCTGATATTGTCATTGACTATGATCGTGACGATGATCCCCGGTCTGGCATTTGCTGCGGACGGAGCGCAGGATTATACGGGAAAGACCGTAATAATGTACACCGGGAATCTTCGCGGTGATGTCGATCAGTATGCGAAACTTAAAACAGCAAAGGATGAGATCGCTGATACGGCTGATGCGGTCTATCTTGTCGATGCAGGAAACTATCTGCAGGGAACGACCTATGCGAAT
>CAMNNG010000086.1 GCA_946545145.1 uncultured Bacillota bacterium | reverse complement strand
GTCCGTCGAAGGAGTGGATGGATCACCTCCGGGGTATAGTAAGCGAACAGGGCGTAACACTCGAAGATTTCAGGTAAGCGTCTGATCTATAAACAAACATGGTATGATATTTCAATGGCATTACCTTTTACTTTCACATTCCTGGCGCCTGGCGCAGTCTCATCGGAGCATAGATCAGTTGTCGACACACCGGGAGTTGCCCTGAACGTCGTCGGCTGCATCGACTACGAAGACGCCGCAGCCGTGGCCGTTGAATTCGTAGAGAACCTCGGCGTCACAGCTGTTGAGCTTTGCGCAGGCTTCGGAAACGAAGGCATCGCGATCGTAAGCGACGAGAAAAATGTGTGTAACTGCACTATTTTTGCGGATCCGCACAATTTTTTTGTTTTTTGGACGGATCAAATTGATAACATTTGAAGCAGGCTGGCTCTTGACATATTTAAAATCGGGTAATATAATATCCAAAACTAGATAAAACAATAATAAAAAATAGTTGTTCAGAATATCAAAACGAGGAGAACTGGGATGGATATTTCATATAGAAATACAACCGGGAAAACAACTGGAAAAACAGCCGGATCTGCAGGGCGAGCAGCCATCAGCCCAAGAGACAAGTGGAGCTTTTGGACTCACTTCATCGGCATCATACTCGGGATAGCCGCAACGGTTTATCTGTTCGTGGCTCGTGTGATCGGGATCGGCGCATCCGTTGGTGGATCCGCCGGTGCAGAAGCAGGTGCGCTTCAGTCTGCTTCTTTTGTCATATTCGGTCTGGCTATGATCGCGCTCTACACCGGCAGTTCGGTCTACCATTATTACAACGGTCCGGCGGAAAAGCTTCTGAGGCTCAGAAAGCTCGACCACTCCATGATCTACGTCATGATCGCCGGAAGCTATACTCCGGTCCTGGCCAACTGTCTTCCGATGCCGAAGGGTGCGGTATTCCTGGCGGTGATGTGGCTGATCGCTTTCGCGGGGATCATCATCAAGGTCTTCTGGCTGGATGCTCCGAGGTGGCTTTACACATCGATGTACATCGCCATGGGATGGGCGATAATGGTCGATCCGCATGCGCTTACTACGATGCAGCCGCAGTGCCTCGCGCTTCTGGCAGCGGGCGGAGCCTTCTACACCATCGGCGCGGTGATCTACATTCTGAAAAAGCCCAACATCACCGAAGAGTTCGGATTCCACGAGATCTTCCACTGCTTCATACTGCTCGGCACAGCGCTGCAGTTCGTCGGCATCGCGTTCTATATATGAGGACGCGTGTATATATCCCTACCGGGCCTGCCTTAAAGGGCAGGCTCTTTTCTTTGCGCGCCGGGAAATTGTATGTTATGGTATAGGTCCGGCGTGGTATCAGATACCGGGAGGCCGGTTCGCAAAGGGCGCCGGCAAAATAGAATAAGAAAGAGATGACTACATGATCAAAACATTACTTGGATTTTTCAAACCGCATATGAAGATCTTTCTGATCGATATGCTCTGCGCCGTGACGGTGGCGGCGGTGGACCTGGCGTTCCCGCTGATATCGAGGAAGGCGATGTATGACCTTCTGCCGCAGAGTGCTTATGAAGTGTTCTTCATTCTGATGCTGTCGGTCGCGGCGTTCTACGTGCTGCGGTCGGGGTGCTATTACATCATGACCTACTGGGGTCACACCTTCGGCATCAGGGTCGAGGCCGACATCAGGGCGGCGCTGTTCGCCCATCTGCAGGAGCTCGATTTTGAATTCTACGATCAGAACAGGACGGGAAAACTCATGAACCGCCTGACGGGCGACCTGTTCGAAATAACGGAGCTCGCTCACCACGGACCTGAGGACCTGCTGATCTCGCTGCTTACTATATGCGGCGCGCTGATCTGCATGTTCGTGATCGAGTGGAGGCTCGCCATCGTCGTGGCTGTCCTGATCCCGATCTTCCTGATCATCGTCATGGCGAACAGGAAGGCGATGTCGTTTGCTTCGATCAACGTCAAGAAAAAGATGGCCGAGATCAACAGCGAGATCGAGTCGCGCATCTCGGGCATCAAGACATCGAAAGCATTCGCCAACGAAGACGTCGATCAGGAGAGATTTGACGATTCGAACGACCTTTTCAAGGGCGCGAAGAAGGACTACTACAAGGCGATGGGCCGCTTCAACGCGAGCCAGGAATTCTTCATGGGCATCATGCCGGTCGTGGTCATAGCGTTCGGCGGATGGCTGATCATGAAGGGCAGGCTGAACTACATCGACCTCATCACCTTCACGCTGTTCGTGAACGCCTTCGTCACACCGATCAGAAAGCTGTCGCAGTTCGCCGAGATATTCACGAACGGAACCGCTGGCCTCAGGCGCTTCATGGAGGTCATGGCCATCGAGCCGCAGGTGAAGGAAAAAGAGGACGCCGTACCGCTCGTCGTCGAGAAGGGCGGGATCGAGATATCGGACGTGTCGTTCGCTTACGACGAAGTAAGCGAAGTGCTCTCGGGCATCGATCTTTCCATCAGACCGGGCGAAACGGTCGCTATCGTCGGACAGTCGGGAGGCGGCAAGACGACGCTCTGCCAGCTTATTCCCAGATTCTACGATGTCACGGCGGGAAGCATCAGGATCGACGGCACCGATGTGCGTGACGTCACCAAGCGGTCGATACGCCAGAACATCGGCATAGTCCAGCAGGAGGTCTTCATCTTTGCGGACACGATCCTCGAGAACATCAGGTACGGAAGGCCGGATGCGACTTATGAGGAGGTCGTGCAGGCGGCGAAGAGGGCGGAGATCTATGACGACATCATGGAGATGCCGGACGGTTTCGAGACGTACGTCGGCGAGCGCGGGACGAAGCTCTCGGGCGGCCAGAAGCAGAGGATCTCGATCGCCAGGATCTTCCTCAAAGACCCGAAGATACTGATACTCGACGAGGCGACGTCGGCTCTCGATACGGTCACGGAGGAGCGCATACAGGAGAGCTTCGACAGGCTGTCGGTCGGAAGGACGACGCTGATCATAGCGCACCGCCTGACGACGATAAGGAACGCCGACAGGATAGTCGTCATCGAGGACGGAAAGCTCGTCGAGCAGGGCACGCACGACGAACTGATAGAGAAGGGCGGTATATACGCCGATCTCTACAACGTTTGAGTCAGACCCACAGAAGGATCATTTGCTGTTGAATAAGGAGATAAGGCCGGAGCGGTTCGCGCATCCGGTCTTTTTTAACAGATTGCGGATGTGGAACTTGACGGTGTTCTCCGAAATGAAGAGCTTTGCCGCGATGTCCTTGTTCGAGCTTCCTTCGACGATCATCTCCAGCATCTGTGTTTCCCTGGAAGACAGACCGTATGTCTCCGCAAATGCAAGCGAACGGTCGCGAAGGGTCGCGGCCGGCTGCATATAGAGCGACCTGTACAGATAGAAGAACAGGAAGATGCAGATGACGAAGGCTGCGGCGATGACCGCAGTGAGGAGGGCGGGCCTTCCGGAAAGCCTGATCCCGATGAAGGCGCCCGCGGCGTCGCCGAGCCGGCCGAACATGAGGCCGCAGCAGGCGAACTTCAGGACACCGAACCTTTCGGAAAGGTCGACATAGAGGATGACGCGGTATACCGCGTAGAATCCGAAGAAGATATATCCCAGTACGCGAAGCAGATCGGCCGCTCCGATGCTGCCCGCTGCAGTAAGCGAAAAGAACGGGAAACAGAGCGCCGCCACGCACAGAGCCGCGCCGACCGAACGTCTTTTGTCGCTGATGAGGCCGGCGGCCACCAGACCGACGGCGTAGAAGGCGCGCGAAAGCTCGAGGCTGATGGCGCTCGATTCAGCGCTCGCGATCGGGAAGAACGCGCCTGCGCTGCTTACCAGACTGAGAAGGATAACGACAGGGGCAGCGACGGTCAGAAGGCGCCGCTGTTTGTCTGTGCCCGTTGTTTCGGGGCTTCTGTATGCTGTGGGCTGCGTATCGCTGTGGCTTACTATCGAACGGTAAACGGCTATCATCGCAGCTGTGAACACCGCGTAGACCGCATAAACGTACGGCTGGGCCAGGAACGTTCCGCCTGCCGGAAGAGACAGGAGGAAGGACAGGATGCTTCCTGCTCCGTAACCTGCGCCGAATGTCAGGGCGGTGTGCTTCGGGTCCGCGTAAGCCGCCAGAGCGATCAGGTAGCAGGAAGCCACCAGACCGATCATGAAGTTCATCCCGTAACCGAAAATCAGAGTGACAGGACCTGAAGGAGCGAATCCGGAAAGACCGAGGAGGGCGAGCCATCCGCAAGCGAACAGGGTGAAGGAGTGGAGGCGGATGCTTACTGAGCCATCATCATCCAGACTGAAATCTCTCGACGCCATCAAGGAGCCCGCGAACAGACCTGCTGCCTGCAGCGGATAGCCGATCACCTGCGTCAGGATATCGACCTGGCCGGCAGCATAAAACTCCCTGAGATGGTACACCCAGGTCAGGAAACCGCTCCCTGTGGTCAGAAAAGCGAGGGCTATGAGCAGGCATGTCTTTGCCGCTGTATATGAATTCATTTTTTCTTCCATTATGCAGATGATACCCCAGAAACGGGAGCATTTCAACACAGGGGTAGGTACCTACCCCAAAACAATCCTACATATTTCCTGCCTTTGATTGTACGATTATGTCAACAGGAGGACTACGGTACAGGAGAAGAAGCGGAAGCTTCGGAGAAAGGAGACGGATATGACCAGGAAACTGACTGCTTTGATCGTAGCAGTACTGATGATATTTGCGATGGTACCTATGCAGGCTGCTTACGCGGATGTCGAGACCATGGACGCCGAGATCTCAACGGATGGCATCATGACTTGGGAAACAGTGCTGTTCGCAGACACTTATAAATGGAATGTAGATTCACGACATTTTTACTCAAACGTCGAGTCGGGTGTGGATGTTTACGCCACTCTTGATAAATTAGTGATAGATGAGAACTATAAGCCGGAGGGCGGAGAGTACACGATTACCCTGCAGGCTTTCCATGACGACCAGCTGACGGGATCCAAAGTCTTTACTATCAACTATACACCCAGGGTCATCCCTCAGATGGACAGCGTTACACTGAGCGGGACATCGTTGTCATGGCAGGGTGTTGACGGCGCACTCGAATACTTCGTACTCGTCGACGGATGCGGCAGTACGCAGAGAGAGACTCAGGCTGACTTGTCCAGGATCATCGATGTTCTGATCAAAGATGGAAGTCTTACTAACGATAAGACGGACTGGACCGTACGGGTGGAAGCTCTGGATGACAACGGCAAGACCATTGCTTACTGGGACGGCACCGTACACTACGAGTCCACAGC
>CAMNNG010000085.1 GCA_946545145.1 uncultured Bacillota bacterium | reverse complement strand
GATAGTTGAAGTTGAACTTCTTGTCTGCTCTCTTCTCAGCCAGGATAGCGACATCCTCTGCGGACCATACGCCGTCTACCTTGTCGAGAAGACCGTTCAGGATCGGCTTCGGAAGTGTGAACGGATCGTTCAGTGCGCTTTCCAGAGTGATCTTTCTGATGTTGGCCATCTCGTCGTCGGAGATCTCATCTCTGCTGACATACTGCGGGTTCATTGCTGCGACCTGCATTGCGATGTTCTTCAGAGCTGCCTTGTTGTCATCATTGTCTGCTCCGTCAGCAGCAACGATAACGCCGATGTTTCCGCCAGCGTGGATGTAAGATGCCATGACCTGTCCGGAAGCCTTGTCGATCCTTCTGACTGACAGGTTTTCACCGATCTTTGCGATGAGAGCTGTCAGAGCTTCGCCTACTGTTGAGCCTTCGAACGGCATAGCCTTGAAAGCGTCCATGTCTGTGCTCTCAGCATCCAGAGCCAGCTTTGCCAGACCCTCTACGAATCCGATGAACTCATCGTTCTTCGCTACGAAGTCTGTCTCCGAGTTGACTTCTACGATGGCTGCTGTCTTGCCGTCTTCTGAGAAAGCAGTCTTAACAAGACCCATAGCTGCGATTCTTCCAGCCTTCTTCTCAGCCTTTGCAAGTCCCTTTTCCTTCAGGATCTCAAGAGCTTTGTCCATATCTCCGTCAGCCTCGACGAGTGCCTTTTTGCAGTCCATCATGCCGGAGCCTGTTCTTTCACGGAGTTCTTTTACCATTTTTGCAGTTACTGCCATTTCTTATTCCTCCTAGTTGTTAACTTCAGCCTCAGCTGCTTCTTCAACTGCTTCGTCAGCTTCGTCCGAACCTTCGTCCATCGACTCGCCCTGCTTTGCTTCGAGAACAGCATCAGCCATGCACGAAGAGATCAGTTTGACCGCTCTGATAGCGTCGTCGTTTGCCGGGATGACATAGTCAACATCATCCGGGTCGCAGTTCGTATCTACGATACCGACTACCGGGATACCGAGGATCTTAGCTTCTCTTACGGCGATCCTTTCTTTCTTCGGATCTACGATGAAGATAGCGCCCGGCATTCCTTCCATGTCTTTGATACCGCCGAGGAATTTTTCGAGTTTGTCAGCTTCGTGGTTCAGTGTCTGGACTTCCTTCTTCGAAAGCTTTTCGAATGTTCCGTCCTGCTCCATAGCACGGATATCAGCAAGTCTCTTGATCCTCTTGGAGATCGTCTTGTAGTTTGTCAGCATTCCGCCGAGCCATCTCTGGTTAACGAAATACTCGCCGCAGCGGAGAGCTTCGTCTTTGATAGCTGTCTGAGCCTGCTTTTTAGTTCCAACGAAAAGGATCGGTTTGCCTTCTCTGGCAACGCTCTGAATAAAGTTGAATGCTTCTTCGATTTTTTTGACGGTCGTCTGAAGATCGATGATGTAGATTCCGTTTCTCTCTGTAAAGATGTACGGAGCCATCTTCGGGTTCCATCTTCTTGTCTGATGTCCGAAATGAACACCTGCTTCCAAAAGCTGCTTCATAGAAATTACTGCCATATTAACCTCCTGGTTTTGTCCCTCCACCGATGCATCGTTTCGCGGCCAACCTCTTTCAAACAGAGGCACCCTTCCGCGATCTGCACGGGTGTGTGAATTTTGATTGGCGCACCGTTTTGTGACGCCGGGAAATATTTTACCCTAAACCCATTGCAATATCAAGGGTTTTTTCATGAAAAATGCACGTTTGGCGCGTCTGTTTTCTCAGCCGTTATAACCGATGTATTCATTATATTTTTTCCTCGCTTTCGCGAAGTTTTTTTCACCAACATATTCCGCCTTTCTGCAGGCAAAGAATATGTATCCGTTCTCCATGGATCTCACATAATCGAAATTGATCACGAGATACGAATGACAGGCATAGAAGTTATCCTTTCCATCGAGTTCCTTCACGATCTCCTTCATGCTCTGCCGGGTCACTATCCGCTCCTTTACCGTTTCTATCGTAACGACCCCCTCACTCTTTTCGATCAGGACCACTTCACTGAGCTGCACAGCGCTCGATGCCCGGCGCGTCACGACCGGTATTATATCTTTGTCTTTTCCTATGATGTCGACTGCCATATCATCTCACCTCCGTTTAGATGGCATCATAAACAACTAGATATATACATATTCTTCCATTAAGGCGTTTTTGTAAACACTTTTTATTATTTGTTTAGCATTTTTTCACTTATTTTTTCACAAAACGGCAAATAATTACCCGAAAGGTCGGTTTTCACAAAAAACAAAAGAGACCGTCAAACCGTTTGACGATCTCTGTATTATCCTGAGTAAGCTCCCGTTTTAGTCCTCTTCTCTGCTGTATGTAAGCAGATCCTCGTCGATCTCGAAAGCAGCAGTCGATACGGGATTCTCATCCTCCATGCCGTCCATCAGAAGCGGTTTGCCGTCGATGATGTCACGCGCGCGCTTCGCCGTAAGGATGGCAAGAGTATATTTGTTGTCTGTCTTTTTCTTTATCTCATCAATTGCAGGATACAGCATTTTTCTCCTCCTTCATTATATTCCTGACCTTTTCGACAGCCTCATCCAGATCGTCATTGACGACGCAGTGATCATACTCGTCGATCAGGCCCATTTCCTTTTCAGCCTCGCTGAGCCTCAGCTCTATAGTCTCCTGGTCATCTTTGCCCCTCGACTCTATCCTGTGCCTCAGTTCCTGCAGCGAAGGCGGCTTGATGAATATGAATACCCCTTCCGGATACTTTTTCTTGATATTCATTGCGCCCTGAGTGTCTATCTCCAGGATGACGTCTATGCCCTGCTCAAGCTTTGACAGAACGGCCTGCTTCGGTGTTCCGTAGGAATGCCTGTAAACGCATGCATATTCAAGGAATCCGTCTTCGTCTATCACCTTCCGGAACTCATCGTCACTGACGAAATAGTAGTTCACGCCGTCGATCTCGCCCTCTCTGGGCTCTCTCGTCGTCATCGATACGGACAGAGCTACATCGTCGTTCTCATTGATGATGCGCTCGCATATCGTGCCTTTTCCGGTCCCCGACGGACCCGATATAACGAAAAGTTTTCCCTTTTTCATTAGTCCTCCTTCTTGCTGCGAATAAATATTATACCACTAACGCATAACTCATACAAGGAAAACTACTCTATATTCTGCACCTGCTCGCGGATCTTTTCGACCTCGCTCTTGATCTCGAGCACCATGCCCGTGATCTCGTTGTCGTTGGCCTTCGATCCGATCGTGTTCGCTTCCCTGTTCATCTCCTGGACGAGGAAGTCGAGCTTCTTGCCGTCCGACTTCGGCGCGCCGAGTATCTGGTTGAGCTGCGATATATGGCTGTCGAGCCTTACGAGCTCCTCTGTGATGCTCGTCTTGTCAGCGAAGATCGCGGCTTCCATGAGGATCCTGTCCTCGGGGACTTCGATCTTGCCGTCGAGGAGCTCAGAGAGTCTCTCCTGCAGCTTCTCTGAGTAAGCTTTCACGACCTGAGGCGATCTTTCCGAGATCTCTTCGACATACTTTCTTACGATCTCTCCGCGCATAACGAGGTCTTCTCCCAGCTTCTGGCCTTCGATAGTCCTCATCTGATCAAGGTTGTGGAGCGCGGCTTCGAGTGCCTCTGTCGCAGACGCCGTGATCTCTTCTTCATCTTCGATATCGGGTATCGACTTCAGAACGTCCGGCATTCCCGCTACCATCTCGAGAGTGATATCGCCGTCCAGCGAGAACTCTTCTTTCAGTGCTCTGAGATTGTCGATGTACTGCTTCGCGGCCATGGTGTTCAGCCTGACGTTGAAGTCTTCCTCAGTAAGGTTGTCTACCATGATCGATACTTCGACCTTGCCTCTTCTTACTGTCTTCTTGACCGTCTTTCTGATCGTTTCCTCAAGGAAGCTGTAGCGGCGCGGCATCTTCACCGTGACATCAGCGTATCTGTGGTTGACAGATCTGATCTCGCACACGAAGTTCCTCTTTCCGTCGCTGTACTCACCTTTACCGAATCCTGTCATGCTCTTTATCATCAAAATTCTCCTTTTCACCTGTATTTTATGATAACATTGGTTATTATATCACGAAACACAGAAAAGGGAGACACCAAAAACAATGGCATTCGACGGTATTGTCACAAGAGCCGTATCCCTTGAACTTTCAAGGTACCTGAGCGGCGGCAAAGTTGAAAAGATATATCAGCCCGAAAGAGACGAGCTCGTATTCTTCGTGCACGGACCTCTGGGAAGAGTAAGGTTCTACACATCATCATCGAGCGAACACTGCGGGATATACATGACGGACGAGGATTACAGGAATCCTGCCGCGCCGCCTGCTCTTTGCATGCTCATGAGAAAGCACCTTCAGGGAAGCCGCATCGTCGACATCCGTCAGACAGGCTCCGACAGGATGATAGAGATGTTCTTTGAATCGCGTGACGAAATGGGCTTCACCGTCGACAAAAAGCTCATCATCGAGATCATGGGGCGTCACAGCAACATCATCCTCGTCGAAAAGGAAACGGGCCGCATCCTCGGCGCCGTCAAGCATATAACCGGCGAAGAGAGCCGCGCCCGCCAGATCCTGCCCGGAGGCACATACGAATATCCCCCGTCGCAGGACAAGATACCCTTTGACCGTGTAACGAAAGAAGATATTTCAGGTTTCATAGATGACAGCCGCGATGTCTCGAAGGCCCTTCTTGACAACATCAGCGGCATATCCCCCGTCATGGCGAGATATCTCGCTTACGGCGGCGGAGAGCCCTCGGCAGATGATACGGCAGGAGACAGCGACGCAGGTCTCTGGCGTCCGGACGCTGAGAGCATCGCCTCAAGACTCGCATACGTACTTGAAAAGATAGAGTCCGGCGATCTTGAAACGCGCGTATACATCAAAGAGAACGGGACCCCCGCCGACTTTTCGGTCGTGAAGATCCCGGAGTATGAAGAGCGCTACTCGTGCGTCGAGACCTCTTCGGTCAGTGAAGCGATCGCTTACTACTACCGCAACCGCAACACATCCAACAGGGTCAGACAGAAGTCACAGGCCCTCTCGAAGACGGTCACGGCCGCGCTCAAGAAGGCCCGCCTCAAAAAGCAGCGCCTCTCCGAAGACATCCTTACGGCTCAGGACTCCGAGAAGTTCAGGCTGTACGGCGAGCTTCTCACGGCGAATCTCCACCTGATCAAAACCGGCGACAAAGAGGCGCACGTGACGAACTACTACAACGGAGAGCCCATCAGCATCCCCCTCGACGTCAGGTACGCTCCGGCGAAGAACGCTCAGATATATTTCAAGAAATACAGCAAGAGCAAGACGGCC
>CAMNNG010000084.1 GCA_946545145.1 uncultured Bacillota bacterium | reverse complement strand
CAAAAGAATATATGGGATAGTTAAAAACAGAAAGGCCGTTCCTGATGGAACGGTCTTTCCGTTTGTTTGATATTGAAGCCCGACTATGCGGTTTCTATCTGTTTTGTCTGCGTCCGCACCTGCGGCGCGGCCTGCTTATTTGTTCAGGCAGTAGAACGCGTCCATTCCTGCGTACTGCGCAGCGTCGTCCAGGCACTCCTCGATCCTGAGAAGCTGGTTGTACTTCGCGATACGGTCAGTTCTGGAAAGCGAACCTGTCTTGATCTGACCTGCGTTCAGTCCTACTACGATGTCTGCGATCGTTGTATCTTCTGTCTCGCCGCTTCTGTGCGAAACTACTGCTGTGTATCCGGCCTTCTTAGCCATCTCGATAGCATCGAACGTCTCTGTCAGTGTACCGATCTGGTTGACCTTGATGAGGATGGAGTTACCAACGCCCTTCTCGATACCTTCAGCCAGTCTCTTCGTGTTCGTTACGAACAGGTCGTCGCCTACGAGCTGCAGTCTGTCACCGAGCTCCTTAGTCAGCAGAGCCCAGCCTTCCCAGTCGTCTTCAGCAAGACCGTCTTCGAGCGAGATGATCGGATACTTGTCGCGGAGCATCTTCCAGTACTCTACCATTTCCTCAGCCGTCTTCTTGACGCCTTCGCCCTTCATGTCATACAGCTTCGTCTCTGCATCGTAGAACTCGGAGGAAGCAGCGTCCATAGCGATGAAGATATCTTTGCCCGGCTCGTATCCGGCGTTCTTGATAGCTTCGATGATGACCTGGATAGCTTCTTCGTTAGTTGCAAGGTCCGGTGCGAAGCCGCCCTCGTCACCTACTGCAGTGTTCAGGCCGCGGTCCTTGAGGACCTTCTTCAGAGCGTGGAACGTCTCAGCGCCCATTCTCAGCGCTTCTCTGAACGTCTCAGCTCCTGCCGGCATGATCATGAATTCCTGGATGTCGACAGTGTTGTCAGCGTGCGATCCGCCGTTGAGGATGTTCATCATCGGTGTCGGCAGTGTCTTTCCGTTGACTCCGCCGAGATATTTGAACAGCGGCAGTCCCAGGGACTCAGCTGCTGCGATAGCTGTTGCCATCGATACGCCGAGAATGGCGTTAGCGCCGAGGTTGCCCTTGTTCTCTGTGCCGTCGAGAGCGATCAGAGTCTTGTCGAGACCGACCTGATCGAACGGGTCAAAGTCGATCAGCGCCGGAGCGATGATATCGTTGACGTTCTCAACTGCTTTGAGGACGCCCTTTCCGAGATATCTGTCCTTGTCGCCGTCACGAAGCTCTACTGCCTCGTGCACGCCTGTCGAAGCGCCGCTCGGAACGATAGCTCTTCCGCATGCTCCGTCTGTCAGGAGTACTTCTACTTCGACCGTCGGATTGCCGCGCGAGTCAAGCACTTCTCTTGCCAGGATATCGTCGATATAAACCATTTCCATAATTCATTCACCTCTTGATATATTTGCTTCAATTATCTATTTTGCCTCGACACCACGCTTTATCCGCAGGCCGATACATACATTTTACAAAAGCCCGATCAGAATTCAATGATCTGATTGAAGTCCTGAGCTTTGAGGCTCGCTCCGCCGATCAGTCCGCCGTCGATGTCTTCCATCGCCATCAGATCCGAAGCGTTCGCGGGCTTCATGCTTCCGCCGTACTGGATCGTTACGGCCTCTGCCGTCTCAGCATCGAACATCTCGCCGACGACGCTCCTGATGTAGCCGCACATCTCCTCGGCCTGCTCGGGGCTTGCCGTCCTGCCCGTTCCGATCGCCCAGATCGGCTCGTATGCTATAGTAAGCGCCTTGACGTTCTCAGCTGTAAGACCCTCGAGGTCCTTTCTGATCTGAGCTCCTACGACTTCCTTCTCCTTGCCTGCGTCGCGCTCTTCGAGCTTTTCGCCGACGCACAGGATCGGAAGTATCGAGGAAGCGAACAGTCTCACGAGCTTCTTGTTGACCGTCTCATCTGTCTCTGCGAAGTATTCTCTTCTCTCCGAGTGACCGATGATGCAGTAGTCGATGCCCAGCTCTTCGAGCATGGGTACGGATACCTCGCCCGTGAAAGCTCCGCTGTCTTCGAAGTGACAGTTCTGAGCTCCGACCTTGATCTCAGTTCCCTTGAAATATTCAACGAGCTCTGCAAGGCGTACGAACGGTGCGCATATAGCGGTCTTCACTTCGCCCTGCTTTTTGTAAAGTTCTTTCAGTTCTTTGCAGAATGCTTCTGCCTCGGCAGCTGTCATGTTCATCTTCCAGTTGCCGGCTATGAATGGTGTTCTCATTTGTCTTCCTCCCGATGAAGTTATTTGTCTTCAAGTACTGCGACTCCCGGGAGTTCCTTTCCTTCCAGGAATTCGAGCGAAGCGCCTCCGCCCGTCGATATATGTGTCATCTTGTCTGCGAATCCCATCTGTCCGACTGCAGCAGCGGAATCTCCTCCGCCTATGATCGTCGCGGCATCGGCATCAGCCATGGCCTGAGCGACTGCCTCAGTTCCTGCTGCGAAGTTCGGCATCTCGAATACGCCCATCGGTCCGTTCCATACGACCGTCTTCGCCTGCTCGATGATGGCGGTGTAGATCTTTCTCGTCTCGGCTCCTATATCCATTCCCATCATGTCTGCCGGGATAGCATCAGAAGCTACCATTGCGGAATCAGCATCGTTGTTGAACTCCGAAGCGACGACGGTGTCTACCGGGATCTCAAGATCGACGCCCTTCTCTTCAGCCTTCTTCATCAGATCAGCAGCGAGCTCTATGCCCTCTTCATCGAGGATCGATGTTCCGATCTCATAGCCCTTTGCCTTGAAGAATGTATAAGCCATTCCTCCGCCGATGAGCAGCGTGTCTACCTTGTCCAGAAGGTTCTCGATGACCTTGATCTTGTCCGATACCTTCGATCCGCCCATGATGGCGACGAACGGTCTTTCCGGATCGTTGACGGCATCGCCCAGGAATTTCAGTTCCTTCTCGATAAGGAATCCCGATACGGCCGGCATGTAGGAAGCAACTCCCGCCGTCGAGCAGTGAGCTCTGTGAGCTGTGCCGAAGGCGTCGTTTACGAACAGTTCTCCGAGAGAAGCGAGCTCTCCTGTGAACGGCTCTTCGTTGTTAGTCTCTTCCTTGCGGTATCTCGTGTTCTCAAGAAGCACGATGTCTCCGTCCTGCATCGCATCTACTGCAGCCTTGACGCTGTCGTCTACGACTACATCGGACTGTGCGAACTTGACCTCTGTGCACAGAAGCTCAGAAAGTCTGTCCGCAACAGGAGCCAGAGTGAATTCCTTCTTCGGCTCGCCCTTCGGTCTTCCCATGTGGCTCATGAGGATGACCTTCGCGCCGTTATCTTTAAGATATTCTATAGTAGGCAGAGCGGCTCTGATACGGATATCATCCGTGATCTTTCCGTCCTGCATAGGTACATTGAAGTCGCATCTTACCAGCGTCTTCTTGCCCTTTACATCTACATCCTTAACAGTCTTTTTCATTTCAGTATCCCTCTTACATACATCACCTGCGCCAGGCAGGCGCCCTCTTTTGAAAAAACCGCCCGGCATGCCTTTATGGTCGGCCTGCCGGGCATGCTTGTTATAGTTTTGCTTTTTTACTCTGCGTCTACTGCAGCCATGTGCTTAGCCAGCATCAGGAGCTTGCTCGAGTAACCGAATTCGTTGTCGTAGTAAGCAACGAGCTTGAAGAGGTGATCGCTCAGCTGGATTCCCTGACGTGCGTCAAAGATCGATGTGCACGGATCGCCGAGGAAGTCGATCGATGTTACTTCGTCATCGACATATTCGAGGATGCCCTTCAGTTCGCCTTCCGAAGCAGCCTTCATAGCAGCGCAGATCTCTTCAAGAGATGTAGCCTTCTCTGTCTCAACGTTGAGGTCTACCAGCGAAACGTCTGCAGCCGGGATACGGTACGAGATACCTGTCAGCTTGCCCTGGAGCTCAGGGATGACAAGGCCTACTGCCTTAGCTGCGCCCGTTGTCGACGGGATGATGTTTCCGTATACGCTTCTTCCTGTTCTCCAGTCTTTCTCCGACTTGGAGTCAACTACCTTCTGCTTCGATGTCGAAGCGTGGATCGTAGCCATCAGGCCCTGTTTTACTCCATAGTTGTCGAATACGACCTTTGTAAGCGGAGCCAGGCAGTTCGTTGTGCAGGATGCGTTCGAAACGACCTTGATGTCGCTTGTGTACGATTTGTGGTTGACACCCATTACGAATGTCGGTGTGTCGTCTTTTGCAGGAGCGGACAGGATGACTTTCTTAGCTCCGCCGTTGAAGTGGCCCTGAGCCTTTTCTGTTGTCAGGAAAGCGCCTGTTGCTTCGATGATATACTCTGCTCCGCACTCCGACCAGGGAATGTCCTCGAGATTGTCTTCGCTGAATACTCTTACTTTCTTTCCGTTGATGACGAGACCGTCCTCATAGATATCCAGCTCTCCCGGGAATCTTCCGAATGTGGAATCGTATTTGAGCATATACTTCATATACTCAAGATTGGCTTTTCTCTTGTTGATTCCGCAGATCTCGATATCGGGATCATTGACAGCCGCACGAAGAACGACTCTGCTAATTCTACCGAATCCGCTAAGACCAACTTTTACACCCATTTTGTTTGCCTCCTTGTTTTTGATAAAAAATCGAGAGTTATAATTAACCGGATCTTCCCGGGAACACATGCTTCAATACCATATTGCGACCTGCAGCCCCAAAAAAAATCTGCCTTGTCCCGTTCATCCTCTTTTGTCCGAGGAGGAGCAGTCACTGACAGATGTAGCATTTTTTGTAGCTGTTTTTGTTCGCATATCTGTATCCCGGTTCATCCATTGTTTCGTTCTTCATTATTATATAACTGTATGAGTTATAATTCAACCCGTGTTTATTTGAATATGCTCTATTTCCAACAACCATCAAGTAATATTTTCAGCCCCTGCTTACTCGAGGCCAGGGAAGCCCTGCTGGCGAAGCGCCTCGAAAAGAATGATGTTGACCGAGTTCGCGAGGTTGAAAGAACGAAGCCTCGTATCCTCGCTCATCGGGATCCTTATGGCCATGTCCTTTCTCTCCGCGATGAACGGTCTGGGAAGGCCCTTCGTCTCGCAGCCGAACAGTATCATGTCCTCGTCCCTGAACTCGGGCTCGGTGTAGATCCTGCCGCCCTGCGTCGTCGCGAGGAACATCCTCCTCTTCTGCTTCACCTCATATTCTTCGAGGAACTCCTCCAGGCTGTCGTGCACGAAAAGCCTGACGTAGGGCCAGTAGTCGAGCCCCGCCCTCTTGAGATGTCTGTCGTCTATGCTGAATCCGAGAGGTCTTACGAGGTGCAGGCATGTTCCCGTCGCCGCGCACGTCCTCGCTACGTTTCCCGTGTTGGGAGGTATCTCCGGATTGACCATCACTATATGCATTGCCATTTTCTGATATCCTT
>CAMNNG010000083.1 GCA_946545145.1 uncultured Bacillota bacterium | reverse complement strand
TAAGCGAAAAGGTAAGAGATATGGCGAAAAAACAAATGGATAAAAAGCTGCAGGGACCCGCGCCGCCCAAGCGGCCGGGATTCGAAGACTGCTTCAGCTACGAGATAACGGACGACTGCCTGATGTGCGGAGCGTGCGCGAAGAAATGTCCGGTGGACGCGATCTCTCCGGGCGACGGAAAGTATGTGGTCAATCCTGACCTCTGCATCGACTGCGGAACGTGCGGAGTGATATGCCCCGTTGGAGCGGCCGTCAGACCTTCGACGAAAAGAGATACGATAGCGATAGAGGATATCGACAAAAGCAAGCTGGTATTCAACCCCGGCTGCGCCGTCTGCATATACAAGCCGGACGTTCCGGGAAGGCTGCTCGATATCATCAGGGAGCATTTCGGCGATGCGAAAATGGACCTGACGTGCTGCCATCACGATCCCCATCTTGAGGAGGGGACGACGATCATCAACAACTGCGCCGGCTGCGACCGCAGGTTCAGATCGCTCTACATCGGCGTAGACACGATAACGGTTTGGGAGGTCCTGGACAGCATCGAGGGACTCGAGCTTCCGGATCACAGCGGGCTTACCGTATCGGTCCATGACTCATGCGGATTCAGACACAAGCCGCAGGTCCACGAAGCGGTGAGAAGCCTTCTCCGCAAGATGAATATTGAAATCGTAGAAGCAGAGCACAGCGGAACGACTTCGATCTGCTGCGGCGACAACTTTTACGGACACGTTCCGAACGACGTGGTCGAAAAGCGGATCAAGATGCGGGCGGACCAGTTCCCGTGCGATGACGTTGTCGTCTACTGTATCGGCTGTGTAAGGTCGATGACATCGGGCGGAAAGATCCCGCATTATCTGCCGGATCTCGTCCTCGGAAGAGAAGCCGAGCCCATGCCCGATACCCTCGATGAATACCACGGAAAGATAATGTGCTACAGCGACGAGCACTGACCGGAAAGCGGGAGCTGACCGGGAACATATCTGAAAATGAAATATGAAAGGAGAAATACGAATGAAACTGCAGGTAATAGGAAGCGACCTTTGTCCGGATACGATCGACGCGCTCGAAAAACTGGATGCGAAAGGCGCTGAGTACGATTATCTGAACATCACGGCGAGCACGGCCAATCTCGCTGAGTTCCTCAGGATCAGGGACAACGATGAGAATTATATCCCCGTAAAGGAAAGAGGCGGGATAGGAATACCGTACTTCATCTTCGAAGACGGCACGAAGACTTTCGATACGGATGAAGCAATAGCAAAACTCTGATAAAGGGTTTAGAATGGTGGTAACGGAAAAGCAGGAGGGAAAAGACATGAAGAAGAAAACCGTTATTATGATTCTGGTGCTCACGATGAGCCTGCTTACTGCAGCCCCGGCCTTAGCGGCTGATTCAAGCGAAGGCGCGCAGACGGCCGGCACAGATCCGCAGACCAGCACAGAAGAGCAGGTCGGTGCTTCGGAGCAGGAAGCGGCAGACGCAGGATACAAGACATATTCAAAATACATCCGCGGGGCGGTAGTGACGAAGACGGCGACTATCTACGAAAAGGCGACGAGCAGATCGGCGGCCGTGAAGAAGCTGAAGTTCGGCGGCAAGATGGTCATCCTCAAGGGGAACGGCAAGTGGTACAAGGTCAGGATCAAGGAGCTTTACGGATACGTGCCGCAGAGCAAGGTCGTCAGATACAACAAGACTAAAAAGCACATCGCTCTCACCTTCGATGACGGTCCGAGCGCAGTGACGACGAAGACGGTGCTGAAGGCGCTCAAGGAGAACAAGTGCCGTGCGACGTTCTTCGTTCTTGGAAGCTGCATCAACAAAAATACGAAAAAGATCATAAAGCAGGAATACGAACTCGGCTGCGAGATAGGGAACCATTCGTACAGCCATCCGAAGCTGAGCGGCATGTCCCTCGGCGCTGTGAAGAGCCAGCTTTCGAGAACGGACAGGAAGGTCAAAGCCATTATCGGCAAAAAGCCGACAGTGTGCCGCGCGCCTTACGGTGCTTACAACAAGACGGTCCTGAAAGCCATGGCAAGGCCGAACATCTTCTGGTCCGACGACACTCTCGACTGGAAGCACAGGAACACTTCAAGGCTGATCAGAGTAGTCAGGAGCGGCGCCCGCGACGGAGACATCGTCCTGATGCACGACATACACAAGACTACGACAGCTGCAGTAAACAGCATATGCAAGAACCTCAAGAAGAAAAAGTTCGAGATGGTGACGGTGACAGAGCTCGCGGCTATCAGAGGAAAAACAATCAGCAAGGGGCATACATATAACAGATTCTGATACGGAAAAAGAGAGAAAATGAAGGAGGGCAGCAGGCGGAAAAAGGCCTGCGCTCTCCTTTTTTGTGCGCGTTGTATTTTAGCGTACGTAAATATCAGTAAATTGTGTGTTTTTCCTTGTATTAGCAGGCTTTGTAGAATATAATGGACAAAATATTTACAGTATTAGAGTATATAAGTACTCTTTTTTGTGGCAGGCGCCCTTTAGCACTTTAAAGCGTTGATGTGCGCGGCGCAACGCAGAAGACGGACGCGCAGCTGCAACGTGAAAAGGAAGGAAATCAACATGCTTACTCCGAGAGTCAAAAGAATCAGAGAAAAATACTTCGACACGATCCCTCAGATCACTTCCGAGAGGCTCGTTCTCGAAACGGAGGCTTACAAGAAATTCGCAGGCGACGCTGTGCCCATCTTCAGGGCCAAGGTCGTCGACTACATAATGGAGCGCATGACGACGCTGATCATGGAAGACGAGCTGATCGTCGGAACGGCGACGAATGCTTACAGAGGCGCGAACCTTCATCCGGAGTTCCAGTCGAGCTCGTGGTACATCAGCGACATCGACGACTTCCAAACGAGGCCGAAGGATCCGTACTACATCTCACCTGAGGACAGGGAGATCATCCTCGAGACACTGAAGTACTGGGAAGGAAAGTCCATGGAGGACCTTTCGGACAGCATCATGCCGGAGCATATCAAGGAGCTTGAAAGCGATGACATCCTCTGCGTCGGACTTGAGAACGGAGTTTCCGGCGAGACGACGTGCGACCACGAGAAGATCCTCGCGGTCGGCATGAGGGGATACATCGAAGAGTGCCAGGCAAACATCGACGCCACCCTCCCGCAGACGAGGGAAGATCAGGAGAAGGTCGACTTCTGGAAGGCATGCATCATCCAGGCCGAGGCTCTGATCAAGTACGCTCACCGCATGGCCGAGGAAGCGGAAAGGCAGGCGGCAGAGTGCACCGATGAGAAGAGAAAGCAGGAGCTCCTGACTATAGCGGAAAACTGCAGGGTCGTCCCTGAGAATCCGCCGAAGACATACATGCAGGCTCTTCAGTCTGTATGGTTCGTTCATGTGTACTTCCATATCGAGGTCTGCACGACGGCGTGCGGCTTCGGAAGATTCGACCAGTACATGTGGCCCTACTACAAAAAAGACGTAATAGACGAGAAGAATATAACGAGAGAAGAAGCTCTCGAAATGACGGAGTGCCTCTACCTCAAATCTTGCGAAGTCTACGAGGTAAGAGACAACTGGTACGCGACGGCGTTCGCCGGATATCCGATGTGGCAGACGCTGATGGTCGGCGGACAGACGAGGGACGGAAAGGACGCGACGAACGATCTTTCATACCTCGCACTCGAAGCTGCTGACGAGCTGAAGACGAAGCAGCCTGTAATGGCGCTGAGAGTATGGGAAGAGACTCCGGAGGAGCTTTTCAGATTCGGATGCAAAATGATCCAGGACGGCCAGGCGAACCCGGGATTCTTCAACGATGAGACAGCGATGCAGATGAGCATCGGAAAGGGCGGCACGCTCGAGGAAGCAAGAGACTGGACGATCGTAGGATGCATCCAGGCGGCTCCGGGCGGCGGCTGCGCTGACGGATCGCCGGACGCGGGCTATGTCAACATGGGCAAGATGGTCGAGTTCGTCCTGCACGACGGCGTGGACCCGAGAACAGGAAAGCTCATGGGACTTCAGACCGGAGACCCGAGAAACTTCAAAGACATAGAAGAATTCAAGGATGCTCTGAAAAAGCAGATCATCCACCACTACGACCTCATCAGGGTCGGATACAACCTCATGCAGTCGAACCACATGAACAGATACCCGGTCATCTTCGCTTCGATGGTGACGAAGGGCTGCGTGGAAAGCGGAAAGAGCGTCCAGCACGGCGGCGCCAAGTATTCGACATGCGGCATGTACGTTACGGGAGCCGCGAACCTCGCTGACTGCATAGCGGCTATCGACACATGCGTATTCAAGGACAAGGATCTGACGATGGACGAGCTGATCCAGGCGTGCGACGCGAATTTCGAAGGATATGAAAGACTGCGCCAGCTGCTCCTGAACAAGCCGCCGAAGTTCGGAAACAACGACGCTTACGTCGACGGAATATACAGAGAGATGATGCACTATGTCGCTGAGAACGTCCAGACATGGCCGGACGCCAGAGGCGGACACTACGCTTTCGGCATCGACTCCCAGACGATGAACGTGCCTCACGGCGAAGTCACAGGCGCTCTTCCTGACGGAAGGCTTGCCGGCGAGCCGCTCTGCGATGCTTCTTCGCCGATGATGGGAAGAGACGTTGAAGGTCCGACATCGACGGTCAAGTCGGTAGCGGCCATCGACCAGCCGATACTCCAGGAAGGAGCTCTCTTCAACCTCAGGTTCGACCCGAAGGGCATCCAGGGCGAAAAGGGGCTCGACATCGTGGAAGGCGTCATCAAGACGTTCTTCAGAGACGGCGGCGAACACATCCAGATCAACGTCGTCGACAACGAGACCCTCCTCAAGGCGCAGCAGACTCCTGAAAACTACCGCGACCTCATGGTGAGAGTCGCAGGATATATGGCTTACTTCACCGAGCTCGACAAGGGCGCGCAGGACGCTATCATCTACAGGACGGCGCACCTTTCGAACGCTGAGTAAGCAGGCTCCGGCGGAGGATGAAAGTGACGATCGAAAGAGGAAATGACAAACAGAATAATGCTGCCGGTGGCGAGGAAAAGGTCCTCGTAGGAAGCATCCAGAAGTTCTCGATAGAGGACGGCCCGGGGATCAGGACCACGGTGTTCTTCAAGGGCTGCCCGCTGAGCTGCAGCTGGTGCCACAACCCCGAGATGATAGAGGCTGCCCAGCAGCTGATCTATTCCAAGAAGCGCTGCATAGGATGCGGATACTGCATCACAGTCTGCCCCAAGGGAGCGATATCGTTCTTGGATGCTGAGGATGCGGCAGGCGAAAACGGCGCGGCAGGATCTGCGGCAGATGCAGAAGGTTGCGCGGCAGGCAGAAAAGTCGTGATCGACAGGGATAAGTGTGACGTGTGCCTTGAGTGCGTGCCGACGTGCTACGCGGGAGCTCTGAGACCTGTCGCAAAGGAGATGACGGCTGCCGAGATCATCGACAAAGCTGAAGAGGACAAGGAGTTCTACGACAGCACAGGCGGAGGGATCACG
>CAMNNG010000082.1 GCA_946545145.1 uncultured Bacillota bacterium | reverse complement strand
TTCTATAACGAGACGTTGTTCCGCGTGCCGGCGATGAAGCAGGCGGAGCTGCATTCGGAGAACGGAAGCGACGTGTTTGCTTACTACTGGACCTACCCCTGCGCGGACGAGAAGATCGGAGCGTGTCACGCGGTGGAGCTTGCTTATGTTTTCGGCAACCCGGACGAGGATATCTACACGGGCGGAAAGTTCGACCCGGATCTTGCGGACGCGGTGCAGGATATGTGGGTGAGTTTCGCGAGGACGGGCGATCCGTCGACGGAGCAGCACACGTGGGACAGGTATGACGCTGCCTCGCGGAGGACGATGGTGCTCGGGGAGGATATCCATATGGAGAGCGACATCAAGGCGGATCAGAGGAAGGAGATCGAGCCGCTCCTGGGCAGATATTTCAACGGGTGCTACACGCAGCTGAGCTATAATGTGCCGCAGGTGTACAGAATCTGCGGGATGCTGGCCGCGGTGATGATGGTGATCGTCGGGGCTGTTGTGATACCGGTGAGGCTGCGGCGGAAGCGGTAGCGGTAGCGGCAGCTGTAACTGCTTTGCGCGCGGGTGGGGCCCGCGGATGAGGCGCCGCAGATGAGAGGGCAAATGAGGGCATATCGAATTCCTCTTTTGATGATCGATGAAGGCCGGTCTCTTTTCAGTTCAAGAACGGCGGATCGGTTTTCGATATTGCCTTCTGAAGAGGATTATATCGATCGAAAAGAGAACAGTAACTGCCTCGTGGATCTGTGTGGAGAAAAGTTGGAACTGTGCCACCAAAAAAGCGGCGAAATTTGCCAATCGCCGCAAAAGTATGTGTTTGGAACCGAGCATCATAATCCAAGTACCGCCGTGAAAATCGGACAACTATTTCGATGGCTATTCCGCCATCTATTCCGTGGCAATTATTTCCCGGCTTTGAGGGATCCCATGATCGCTTCGACCTGATCCTTCTTTTCGAAGAGGACGCAGCCGCCGGCGTGGTCTTCTTCGAGGACGTGGCCGTCGCGGAGCGCGGAGAAGAGGCCGGAGCCGAGAGCTTCCTTCAGAGATGTGTCTTTGACGTTGATATCGGAGTAAGCCGAGAACGGGCACGGCTCCGCGCCGCCGTGGGAGTTGATGTGGAAGAATCCTCTTCCTGCGGCAAGGCATCCGCCCGAGCTTTTTTCGTCGCCCGGGAATGAGATGAACATTATATCGTCGCGGCCGCCGCGAAGGCGGCCTATGCTGTCTTTCATGAACTGTCTGTCATCGTCATCGGGCGCGAGGGACTTTGCTTCCTCGGTCACCGGGACGAACTCGATGTAGAACACGGCCTTGCACCCGCGGGAAGCAAGCGATTCGATAAATCCGTCTGAGACGACGTTGTGCATGTTCTCTTTTGTGACTGTGACGGAGACGCCGTAGACGAGTCCGCGCGCGTTGAACTCCTCCATGTTCGCGATGGAGCGGTCGTAGATGCCGTCGCCGCGGCGGGAGTCGGTCTCCTCTCTGTCGCCCTCGATGCTTACTACCGGGATGAGGTTGCGGCATTTGTCGAGCAGCGCGAAGTATCTTTCATCGACGAATGTCCCGTTCGTAAAGATCGGGAAAACGATGTTCGGGATCTTGCCAGCTGACTCGATGATGTCGCGCCTGAGCATCGGCTCGCCGCCCGCGAGGAGGATGAAACTGATGCCGAGGTCTTCTGCTTCCTTGAAGATGCGGAGCCACTCTTCGCCTGTGAGCTGCTCTACCGGCTGGCGGTCGACTGTCGCGTGGTTGGCCCTGGAGTAACAGCCGGCGCAGTGGAGGTTGCAGCTGGACGTGATGCTGGCGATGAGGAAGGGCGGCACGTGTAAGCCGTCTTTTTCACTTTCCTTCCGTTTCTTCGTCGCCTTTGCGGCGGCGAGGGCGAATCTGCCCATGAATACGGATTCGCGCGGGTTGCTGAAAGTCGCTTTGGCGGCTTCTTTGACCACGCGCTCTACGCCTGCTGACATATATTCCTGTAGATCGAATTCTTTGTTCATAGTCTTGACTGTGCTTATTTGTGGTCGAAATGGTTTCGGCATTTTGCGAACCGCACGGACCGGTGATCCGCGCAATGTGATTGTATTAGTTACGGATAATTCAGTCAATGAGTTTTTCGAGGTTTCGTGTTATTATAATATTAATGGGTTTGGCTATATAAGTGTAAGTGGATTTTGACTTAAGGTATTTGACCCGGAGGCAAAAAAATGAAGAAGAGGTTTTTTACGGCTGTATTGGCAGTGGTAGTGACGGTATCGATGCTGTTCGTGCCGGTCGGGCTGCCGGCTTTTGCGTTATCGGAAGCGCAGGCTGAAACGCAGACGGCCGCGGATGAGGAGACCACCGCGGATGCGGGAACCGGTGAGACGATAGCGGAGTTGGCGGACCAGCTGCGTGATCCGTCGAACGACCCGTTCGATTACAGACCGGGACGAGCAGCGAAGAAGGCGGATGGAAGCTATCCGTCGAGTTTTGATCTTAGGAATGTCGGCGGCAAGAGTTATGTGACGCCGGTCAAATTCCAGAACCCGTTCGGTTCGTGCTGGGGATTCGCGGCGATAGCCGCGGCCGAGAGCAGCATTCTGGGGAGCGGACTTGGAGACGAAAATGAATACGATGCGGAGACGATGGATCTTTCCGAGAAGCATCTGGTATATTTCGTCAGCCAGGCTATCAACGATCCGGATCACCCTCAGTATGGAGAGGGCACTCATGCGGCGAGCGGTACCACGCTTAAGGATCTTTTGAACGGAGGCGGAGTGCCGTTCATGGCTACGAGTTTGTTCGCCCAGGGCGTGGGACCGATCATTGAGAGTACTGATTCCGATCTGATGTACAAAGGAAAGAACGGAGACATCGAGTACGTTCTGCAGAAAGTGGACGGGAAGATGAAGAACGTTGCTTACTGCTTCGACGAAGACGACGACTGGTCGCTTCCCGAAGAGACCAGGTTCAAGAAATCGTTCGTCCTCAGCGAGTCATACGTTCTGCCCAGCCCGGCCGGGAAAGATGAGGAGACAGAGGAGTACGTATACAACCGCGAAGGAACAAAAGCGATCAAAGAGATGCTCAAGGAGGGCAGAGCCGTGCAGATAGGGTTCTGCGCGGATACTTATTCGCCGAGCCAGGAAGCCGGGGACGGCGAGTATATAAGCAAGAACTGGGCTCACTATACGTATTCGGATGAGGAATACGCGAACCACGCAGTGACGATCGTGGGCTGGGACGACAACTATCCGAAGACGAATTTCGTCAAGGGTCACAACCCGCCGGCGAACGGAGCGTGGCTCGTCAAGAACAGCTGGGGATCCGAGGAGAGGGACTTCCCGAACAAAGGGCCCGGATGGGGCATCGAAGTCCCGAAGAAGGACTTCGAAGGCAATGTCGTTACGGATGATAACGGCGATCCTGTGATGGTCCATTCCGGATATTTCTGGCTGTCGTACTACGACAAGTCGATGGGAAATCCGGAGGCGCTGGCCTTCGACAAGAACAATATCGACGGTTCGCTGGATGACAGTTACGTGATCGACCAGCACGATCTTATGCCGGTCGCCGAGGTGGGCGGAGCTGCGGTAGACAATCAGATGAAGATGGCCAACGTCTTCAAGGCGGAGTCGGCCGAGCAGCTCGAGCAGATCTCGTGCGAGACGACTTATCCGGGGACTACGGTGAAGAGTGAGATCTACCTGCTTGCTGACGGGTTCAAGAGCCCGACGGACGGTAAGCTGGCAGCGACTGTCGAATCTGCTCCTTTCAAATACGGTGGCTTCCACAAGATGGATCTCGACGAGCCGGTGCCGATCCAGGCGGGGCAGTCTTATGCGATAGTGCAGACACATAGGACGGCTGACGGGGAATACTCGATCAATCTGCCGTACTCCATGGGCAAGGAGTTCTCTCAGGCAATGGGCGCGAATACATGGGTCAACGGTGTCATCAACAAGAAGGAAAGCTATCTCTTCGCAGATAACAAGTGGTCCGACTATTCAAGTCAATCGCTCAGGAACGAGATCTTCGGAGAGGCTTCCGTGCTGATGACGTTCGACAATTTCCCGATCAAGGGATACTGCACAAAGAGGAAAGATGTCTCACTCAGGATCAACGTCGTGGGAGATGGGCTCCTGCATATGATCGAAGGTGGGAATACCAATTACTTCAGAGCCGGTTTCAAGGGTCAGGTCGAGAACGGATCTGACGCGCCCGATATATCGTGGAGCCTTTCTGAAGGAGCTGACAAGATCTTTTCGCTCGATGTCGACCCGGACGATCCGTCGAGAGCGGCGGTAACGGCGAAAGATTTCGGAAGCGCTTTTCTCTTCGTGACGGCTGAGGGCATCGGAACGACAGTGGTACCGATAAGCGTAGCGAAGCTCCAGATCGGAAGCTATGGAACGCTGGGCGATGATCCGGTATACAACGGTAAAGCGCAGAAGCCGGAGGTCACGGTCGAAGATGAGTTCGGAGATACGATCCCGCCCGACAAGTACACGATCAAGTATTGGAACAATATCAAGTGCGGTAGAGCGAAATACACAGTAAAGATCAAAGCCGGAGATCCGAAGTATAAGGAAATGACGGAGGAAGGCGAGTTTAACATAGTTCCGGCCAGGGGACAGATCCTGAAACTGACACCGGGAAAGAGCGGCCTGAAAGTGACGGTCAAAGACCAGAAGAAGTCAGGCGCGAAGAAATATGTCGTCGGATACCGCATCAAAGGTACAAAGAGCTGGAAGACGAAGAGGTTCAATGTCTCTTCCGGAAACAAGCTGGTGCTGCGTGGCCTGAAGAAGGGCAAACGCTATCAGGTCAAGGTACGCGCGATCTATCCGCTCGAAGATTACGATCTTGAAGGTGAATACAGCGCTGTGAAGACGAGCGGCAAGATCGGAGTGGATCTCGCAAACCCGATGATCGTGAAGGGCAAGAAGATCGCTATCAAATACAGCAGCTTGAAAAAGAAGACTAAAGTCGTGAAGCGTTCCAAGGCTATGTCCGTCAAGGGAGCCAAGGGCAAGGTGACTTACAAGCTCGTCAGCGCGACGAAGGCCAAGAAGAAAGCGAAGTACAACAAATACTTCAAAGTCGGAAAGAAAAAGGGAAAGATCAAGGTCTCGAAGAAGCTGAAGAGGGGCAGCTATATCCTGAAGATAAAGGTCAGGGCTGCCGGCACGAACCTGTACAGAGCAAAGACGACGACTGTTAAGGTAAAGATCCAGGTGAGGTAAAGTGACATGAACAAGCGGACTATCGCGATAATAATAGAAGCGCTGCCGGTGATATCGGCACTGATGCTTTTCATATTGCTTTGGTCGTCGGTCGATACCGACCTCGTCAGGAAGCTGAATACGATCTTTGTGATCGTTGCGTTTTTCGGGTTCGTATTCTTCTTCGTTGGAAGGAAGCTCGCGAAGGGCGACACGGCGGTGCGGATCCTGGGGATACTGGATATCCTGTCGACGCTTTCGATAATCGGTTTCTACGGGCTGGCGATATTCGC
>CAMNNG010000081.1 GCA_946545145.1 uncultured Bacillota bacterium | reverse complement strand
AGCAATGCCGACAATGAAGCAATGCCGGCAGCGAATTGTTGAAGACGATGAATTGTGGAAGATAATGAAGCGATACCGAATAAGGAGAGAAGCATGATCACATACAAGAGCACCAGAGGAAGCAAAAACGAAAAGACGGCCGCCGGCGCAGTCATCATGGGAATGGCAGAAGACAGAGGTCTTTATGTCCCGGACAGCATACCGGCTCTTCCGTTCAAACCGGGCGAGATGACGGATGCGAAATACAAGGACATAGCCAAAGCTGTCATCGGAGCTTTCTTTGACGATTATACAGATGAAGAGATACAGTACTGCGTAGACGGCGCTTACACAGACAAGTTCGAAGCTGAGGACGTAGTCCCTGTCGTAAAGGCGGGCGGCGCTCACTTCCTCGAGCTGTACCACGGAAGAACAGCTGCGTTCAAAGATATGGCTCTTTCGATCCTGCCGTACCTTCTCACGACAGCCGTCAAAAAAGAGAATGAAGACAAGAAGATCTGCATCCTGACAGCGACGTCGGGAGACACAGGCAAGGCCGCTCTCGAAGGCTTCAGCGATGTTCCGGGAACAGAGATCATCGTTTTCTTCCCGAACAAGGGAGTAAGCGAAGTCCAGGAGAGACAGATGACGAGCCAGAAGGGCGACAACGTCCACGTCTTCGCCGTCAACGGAAACTTCGATGATGCTCAGACGGGCGTCAAGAACATATTCGAAGATCCGGCAATGGCCGAGTATCTTGCGGAAAGAGGAGCTAAGTTCTCTTCGGCGAACTCGATCAATATAGGAAGGCTCGTGCCTCAGGTCGCTTACTACGTATACGGCTACATCAGGATGATCGCCGACGGAACGATCAAGGACGGAGATCCGGTCAACGTCGTCGTTCCGACAGGAAACTTCGGAAACATCCTGGCTGCTTACTATGCGAGCCTGATGGGCATTCCCGTCAAGAAGTTCATCTGCGCATCGAACAAGAATAAGGTCCTGACGGACTTCATCTCGACGGGCACATACGATCGCAACAGAGAGTTCTATCTGACGAATTCGCCTTCGATGGACATCCTGATCTCGAGCAACCTCGAGAGACTGCTCTATCACCTCGCCGGAAACGACGGCTCCGAGGTGGCGAAGCTCATGAAGGCTCTCGATACTGAAGGAAAATATACTGTTTCCGATCAGATCATGGAAGGACTCAGCTGCTTCAGCGGTGGATTCTGCGATGTCGAGCAGACGAATGCTGCGATCGCGAAGATGCTGAAGGAAGAGAACTATCTGATCGATACGCACACGGCGGTAGCTTACAAGGTCTACGAAGACTACCGCAATGAAACGGGAGACGATACGCCGACGATGATCGCTTCGACGGCAAGCGCCTACAAATTCGCAGACAGCGTTCTTGAGGCGCTCGGGCTGGAAAAGGCCGAGAACGGTTTCAAGGCTGTTGAAAAGCTGGCTGAGCTGACGGGCGTCGCAGTTCCGAAGGGACTGGCGGGTCTGGAAGACGCGCCTGTGCTTCACGATGAGGTCATCGACAAGGAAGGCATGGCAGACTCGGTCAAGAGATCTGTATAAGACAGCAGCGCCGCTTTGCAGGGAAGGCCCCTGCGGAGCGGCTTTCTTTTTTATCCAGACGTTAGATGATGCACTGAAGATAATGACCGGGAGGTGTGATATGAAGGTACTTATAATCGGAGGAGTAGCCGGAGGAGCCGGCGCTGCGGCAAGGCTGAGAAGGCTCGATGATGATGCTGAGATAATCATGCTCGAAAGGGGCGGATACATCAGCTTCGCAAACTGCGGACTGCCGTATCACGTGGGCGACGTGATCGTTGACAGGGAGGAGCTTTTGCTCCAGGATCCGCAGAAGATGAAGGCCGCGAGGAACATAGATGTCAGGATCAACAGTGAAGCTCTCGCTATCGATCCGGAGAAGAAGACGGTGACGGTCAGAGGACCGGAAGGCGAATACGAAGAGTCGTACGACGAGCTCATCATCGCGACGGGATCTTCGCCTGTCCGCCCGCCGATCCCCGGCATCGATGCTGAGGGCATACAGGTCCTCTGGAACGTCGATGATGTCGACAGGATCAAGGCTCTGGTCGATGTGAAAAAGCCTGAAAAGGCCGTCGTTGTCGGCGGAGGCTTCATCGGTCTTGAGATGGCTGAGAACCTCCACGCGAGAGGAGTCAATGTGAGCCTCGTCGAAGCTCTTGATCAGGTCATGGCTCCCTTCGATCCGGAGATGGCGCAGATCCTGCACCAGAACATAGAAGAAAACGGCGTTGAGCTCTGCCTCGGAGACGGCGTCGATCATTTCGAGGAAGCGGACGGAAAGACAAGCGTCGTTCTTGCAAGCGGCAAGAAGATCGATGCTGATCTCGTGATCCTCGCGATAGGAGTAAAACCGAACAGCGAACTTGCGAAGGCTGCCGGCCTTGAGCTCAATGCCCGCGGAGGCATCGTCGTTGACGAAATGATGCATACTTCGGCGCCGCATATCTGGGCAGTCGGAGATGTAATAGAGGTAGATCACTTCGTGTCGCGCGAAAAGACGATGATACCTCTGGCAGGTCCGGCTAACAAGCAGGCCAGGATCGTAGCTGACAATATAATGGGCGGAAACGTCAGATACAGAGGAAGCATGGGAACTTCGGTCGCCCACGTCTTCGATATGACTGCAGCCTCGGTAGGACTGAACGAAAAAACACTCAAGGCGAAAGGCCTTGAAAAGGGAAAGGACTACCACGCCTTCGTCATCACGCAGAAGTCGCACGCTGGATATTATCCGGGCGCTGTGCCGATCTTCATCAAGCTGATCTTCAGGCCGGACGGAAAGATCCTCGGAGCGCAGGCAGCAGGACAGAAGGGCGTGGACAAGAGGATAGATACGATCGCGACGACGATAGCTCTGGATGGAACGGTAGCGGACCTTGCGAACCTCGAGCTCGCTTACGCGCCTCCGTATTCATCGGCCAAAGACCCGGTCAACATGGCCGGCTTTGCCGCGGAGAACCTTCTTGCGGGAAGAGTCGCTTTCACATCGCCGCTGGATCTTGACGGCAAGCTCGTCCTCGACGTAAGACGCGACGATGAGATCGAAGAGTTCGCCGTGCCGGGAGCGACATGGATACCGCTCGGCCAGCTGAGAAAGAGATACGAAGAGCTGCCGAAGGATAAGCCGATCGCCGTCATGTGCGCAGTCGGAGTCAGAGCATACAACGCTGCTCTCTTCCTGAAGCACGTCGGCTTCAAGGATGTGACTGTCATCGAAGGCGGCATCAATTTCTACAAGGCCGCGACATACAACAAGTAAGTTATGGAAATCAAGAATATATATGCAGTATATTTCAGCCCTGCTGAAAGCACAGGAACGATAGTGAGGGCCGCTGCCGAAGAAGCGGCGGCTCTTCTTGAAAAGGAATACGGAAGAGAGGTCCCCGTTTCGGAGATCGATTTCACACTGCCCGCGGCGCGTGAGAAGATCGGAAAGAAGGTCTTCGCGGCTGACGATCTGGTCTTTTTCGGCACGCCGACCTATGCGGGCAGGATACCGAACAAGGCTCTTCCATTCGTCGAGGAATTGTTCGAAGGAAGCGGCACGCCTCTGTGCGCTCTTGCAACTTTCGGAAACAGAAGCTACGACAACGTCCTAAGGGAGCTGACCGCGGTGGCGAAGAAGAACGGCTTCATCCCGCTGGGGGCGGGAGCCTTCGTTGCCCGCCATGTGTTCTCAGGCATAATGGCTGCGGGTCGTCCGGATGCGGGCGATATGGATCTTGTAAGCAAGCTGGCTCATGGGGTCGCGGAGAAGATCCTTTCCTGCGGTTCATCTGGAGCGGATGAGGCGCTGAAGCCCCTGGATCTCGGTGAGCCCGGCCCGTACTATACTCCTCTCGGAGAAGACGGTCAGCCCGTGAAGTTCCTCAAGGCGAAGCCCAAGACGGACACAGAAAAATGCGGACAGTGCGGCCTCTGCGCCGAGAAGTGTCCGCTAGGTTCGATCGATAAAGATGATGTGACGAGCGTCACAGGCATCTGCATCAAATGCCACAGCTGCGTCAGAAGATGTCCTGCCAAGGCGAAGTATTTCGATGACGAGCAGATGATGTCGCACCTTAGGATGCTCGAAGCGAACTATGCTGAGAGAAGGGCAGAGAGCGAGATCATTCTTTGACTGGAATGATGATGTTTCGTTCGATCAGATTGTTCCGGCTCTTCTGTACGACGATCTGATCACTGTTACACAGGAGGGTGTTGCCGGAGAACTCGCAGCCCTCGGTAAAGCCGAGGTCAGGGGCGTATCCGCCAAGAGATATGCCCGCAGCAGAACACCCGATTATACTGTTACCCAGCACTTTCACGCCCGATGCTTTTGCGCCGGGCGTTTCTTTTGGATCGTGCTCTGTCGCGACCTCGATGCCGATATCGCAGCTGAGCACGTGGTTTTTCGATATGAGGATGTCCTGGCCGCCGTCGACATAGATGCCGCCTGCGCAGAGGTCGTAGCTGCTGCCCTTGCGGTAAGCGTCATTTCCTTCCGTGCTGATATCATAGATCGTATTACCGGTGCATATGCCATTGCGTGCGTAGTCCGAAGCGAACGGATCTGCCGATCCTTCATCTTTTGCCGTGCCTTCAAAACCTATCATATCTATCCCGATGTTATTGCTGTCATGAACGGTGTTGCCCGAGATCTCAAAGCCGTCGATGTTGCCGTTGACGGCTATGGTCTCGCTGCTCCCGCATTCGCAGTCGTAGACTTCGTTGCCGGTGATCCTTAGATCTTTGACCGCCGCGCGGGGATCCTCACCGTAGACGCAGATGCCGTGGACTCCGCGGATCCCGTGCACCGTGCAGCCTTCGATCGATATATCCCTGCGCGCCGGGCTCCGGGCTGGATCCGGGTCCGTGCTGTAGTAAGCGATCCCGTGTGTGCCTCCGTCTACCTCAAGACCTTTGATGGTGATGAAGCTGACGTTTTCCATCATGATGCCGAAGCTTTCTTCTGTTCCGGCAGGATCAACTGCTTTCTTCCGGGCAGGATCATCCGCCTTTATGACAGCTGTTTCTCCGGGCGCCGCGCTTATGGTGACTGGAGCGCTCTTCGTGCCGGATGCGCTCTCGTCGAGCTCGAAAGGAGGGTACTCACCGCTGTGGATGATCACCTCGGATCCGGGCTCGATCCTGCTTACTGCCATCTGAACGGTCGCAAAAGGCCGGCCCTCCGAGCCGTCACCTGCGGTGTCGCTTCCAGACTGCGCGACGTGGATCTCACCAGGCGCAGCTGAAGAGGAGCTTCCTGCTCCGCACCCGGAAAACAGGAGGCAGAAAGCCAGAAGTATGGAATATATCGTTATTGCGGCTGCTTTCTTCATATGTATAATCTACCACGGCTGTGTGAAGATTTGTTAAACGGACCGATGAGTGCTAAACTGTTTTGAAAGAAAGAGTAAGCAGATCGCAGTCGGGAGTGGATTCGATGGCTAAGAAAAATTACTACATGGGAATAGACGGCGGCGGGACGAAGACGAAGTTCGTGCTGGC
>CAMNNG010000080.1 GCA_946545145.1 uncultured Bacillota bacterium | reverse complement strand
GCGCTTTACGGCGCGGCCATGGGCCACAGGGCGCATTTTGACGAAAGCGATTATCAGGGCAGCTCTGCGGCGAAAAAGCTCGCATGGGCCAAAAGGATGATGCGCATGGGAAAAAAGGTCCCGCTCGCAGGTATCAGGGGCGCTTATGAGCGAGTAAGCAGGCTGAAAAAGAGGCCCGGAAAATACGCCTTCTTTTCGAACGGGTACATAGGCTGCCTTTCGTGGCGCTTCGAGAGGAGCTGGTTCGAGAAGGGCAGGAAGGCGATGCTCGAAGATATGGAGGTCACCATCCCGGGTATGATAGAGGAATACCTGAGGCGCCAGTACGGAAATTATAAGGAGCTTCCTCCGGCATGGTCAAGGAAGCCGGGACACTTTAGACGCGCGGACCGCTAGCCGGGCGGCCACACGTGCAGAGGACATGATGATATGGAAAAAGCAATCGAAATCAGCTATGAGAGCATAGCGGCTGCGCTCGCGCAGGATCACTACAAGATCTATTACGTCAACACAGAGACAGACAGATACATAGAGTACAGGGCTTTTGACGCTTACGAGAAGACAGGCGAAGGCGGCAGTGAAGCCGCAGAGCCGAAGGAGGACTTTGACTCGGCCAGCAGGAGGGTGATAGAGAGCATAGTCCATCCGGATGACAGGGAGGAAGTCCTTGAGGAGTTCACGAAGCAGAACGTCCTCTCAGCGCTCGAGGAAGACGGCATCTTCACCCTCGAGTTAAGGGTGAACAGAGGCGCCGGGACTGAATACATCAGGATGAAGGTCACGAAGATGACGGACATGAGCGATCCGCATATCATCGTTGCGCTCAGCCGCATCGACGCTCAGATCAGAAGAGAAGCGGAGTATGAGACGGCCCACCGTGAACGGGTCACATTCGGAAAGATCGCCGAGGCCCTTGCCGCCGACTACTTCCTGATCTACTACGTCGATCTCGAGAACGATCATTTCATCGAATACAGCGCGCATGAAGACTTCAGAAAGCTGGAGATCGAGGAGGAAGGCTTCGATTTCTTCGGGACGAGCAGGAAGAACGCCATGGTCCATGTCTATGAGGACGACAGAAAACTCTTTATCAGCACTATTGAAAAGGAGAGCCTCGTAGCCGAACTCGAAAAGAACGGATCCTGCAGCATCAGATACAGACTCATTCTTGGAGATGTGCCGACATATGTATCCCTCAAGGCGACGATGATCGAAGATGATCATGGAAAGCATATCATCATCGGCGTAAGCAACATCGATTCTCAGGTGAGGCGCGAGCAGGAGACGGCAAGAGAGCTCGGAGTCGTAAGGCAGCTCGTCAACAGGGACCATCTGACAGGCGTCAAGAACAAATATGCTTACTCAGAGGCCGAGAAGGCCATCGACGACGATATCGGCATCGGCATAGCGAAAGACTTCGCGATCGTCGTGTGCGACGTCAACGGCCTGAAGGTGATAAACGACACTTACGGGCACAACGCCGGCGACAAGTACATCAAGGACGGATGCAAGCTCATATGCGATGTCTTCCGCCACAGCCCTGTCTACAGGATCGGCGGGGACGAGTTCTGCGCCATACTCAAAGGCGCGGACTTCCAAAGAAGCCCGGAGCTGATGGATGAGATCGAAACGCAGGTTAGAGATAATATAGCTAAAGGCGGAGTAAGCATAGCATGCGGCATAGCTTCTTTCGACCCCGAAAGCGACGGCAGTGTGAAGAGCGTCTTCGAAAGGGCCGACGAGGCGATGTACAGGAACAAGAAACTATTGAAATCTCTTTGAATTCCTTTGAAATACAGCAATAAATTGAATTGCGAACGGACGGAGCGCATGGTATAATCTCTTGCGTGACTTCTTTTCGTGTTTTTTGCGGAAAGAAATCTGGAGAATAAAAGGAGAGACTAATATGGAAATATCGAAAAACATTATCTGGGCAGGAGTCAACGATTATGACATCGACCTGTTCGAAGGACAGTTCATCGTTCCGGAAGGAATGGCTTACAACTCATACGTCATCATGGATGAGAAGATCGCTGTTATGGACTCGGTCGGCTACGAGTTCGGCGAAGCCTGGATCGAGAATATCAAAAGCATCACAGACGGCAGAGAGCCTGACTTCCTGGTAGTCCAGCACATGGAGCCGGACCACTCGGCAAACATCACAGACTTCGTCAATGCTTTCCCGAACGCTAAGATCGTATCCAGCAAGAAGGCTTTCAATATGATGAGCCAGTTCTTCGGTACAGCTTTCGAGGACAAGCAGGTCGTAGTAGGTGAGGGAGACACTCTCGAGCTCGGAGAGCATACTCTCAACTTCATCACAGCCGCCATGGTCCACTGGCCGGAAGTCATCATGACTTACGAGAGCACAGAGAAGATCCTCTTCAGCGCTGACGGCTTCGGAAAATTCGGAGCTACAGACGCGGATGAAGACTGGGCATGCGAAGCAAGAAGATACTACTTCGGCATCGTCGGAAAATACGGCCAGCAGGTGCAGGCTGTCCTGAAGAAGGCAGCAGCCCTCGACATCCAGACGATCTGCCCGCTCCACGGACCTGTCCTGAAGGAAGATCTGGGATACTACATCGACCTCTATGACAAATGGTCGTCCTACACACCGGAGACAGAAGGCGTATTCATCGCTTACACATCGGTATACGGCAACACGAAGAAGGCAGTCGACCTCCTCGCTGAAAAGCTCGAGGAAAAGGGCGTTACTGTCAGCGTGGCTGACCTCGCCAGAGAAGACTGGGCAGAGTCGATCGAAGACGCATTCAGATATGACCGCGTCGTATTCGCGACGACGACATACAACAACGATATCTTCCCGTTCGCAAAGGAACTGATAGACCACCTGCTCGTCAGAGGATATCAGAACAGAACGATCGGTATCATCGAGAACGGCACATGGGCGCCGTGCGTTGCGAAGAAGATCAAAGAGATGTTCGCAGCATCCAAAAACATCACGTTCACAGAGAACATCGTAAGCATCAAGTCGGCTATGAACGATGCCAACATCGCTCAGGTCGAAGCGCTTGCAGATGAACTTGCGAAATAAGCAAAATCAAAAGGAGAATGAAAAATGAGTGAGAGAAAGGTCGGAACGATATCAAGAGGCATCAGATGCCCCATCATCAGAGAGGGAGACGATCTCGCGGCGATCGTAACAGACAGCGTTCTTGAAGCGGCTGAGTCTGAAGGATTCGAGATGCGTGACCGCGATGTCATCGCTGTTACGGAGTCCGTAGTCGCAAGGTCGCAGGGAAACTATGTTTCCATCGATGACATTGCAGCAGACGTAAAGGAAAAGTTCGGAGAAGAGACTGTAGGAGTCATATTCCCGATCCTTTCGAGAAACAGATTCGCCATCTGCCTCAAGGGCATCGCCAGAGGAGCTAAGAAGATCGTTCTGATGCTGAGCTATCCGTCGGACGAGGTAGGAAACCACCTCATCACTTTCGATCAGATGGACGAGGCCGGAGTCAATCCGTACACAGACGTTCTGTCCCTTGAAAAGTACCGCGTCCTCTTCGGAGACAACGTACATGAGTTCACAGGCGTAGACTATGTCGACTACTACAAGACGCTCATCGAAGGCGAAGGAGCAGAGGCTGAGATCGTTTTCGCGAACGACCCGAGAGCCGTCCTCGACTACACTAAGAACGTCCTCACATGCGACATCCACACGAGAGCCCGCAGCAAGAGACTTCTGAAGGCTGCAGGAGCAGAGAAGGTATTCGGTCTTGACGACATCATGACTGCTTCAAGAGACGGCAGCGGATTCAACGCTGACTACGGTCTTCTCGGATCGAACAAGTCAACAGAAGAGAAGGTCAAGCTCTTCCCGCGCGACTGCAAGGATCTCGTTGAAAAGATCGCGGCCAACATGAAGGAAAAGACAGGAAAGAACGTCGAAGTAATGGTATACGGCGACGGCGCTTTCAAAGATCCGCAGGGCAAGATCTGGGAGCTCGCAGACCCCGTAGTATCACCGGGATCGACAGACGGACTGCGCGGTACACCGAACGAGCTCAAACTCAAGTACCTCGCTGACAACGACTTCAAAGATCTTTCCGGAGACGCTCTGAAAGAAGCTATTTCGAAGAGCATCAAGGAAAAGGATTCCAACCTCGTAGGAAACATGGCTTCGCAGGGAACGACTCCGCGTCAGCTTACTGACCTCATCGGATCGCTGTGCGACCTTACGAGCGGATCGGGCGACAAGGGCACACCTATCGTACTCATCCAGGGCTATTTCGACAACTACGTCAGCGAATAGACAAAAGCATCAATGTGTCTGAATTTTGCGTATTAGAGACACAATTTATAAAAAAAGTGTTGACAAGCGCCTCGAAAAGCGTTAGATTAGCACTTGTAAATTTTGAAGAAAGGGGAAAGAAAAGCATGAAACTCGCAGTAGCAAAAGTTCAGAACGTATGTTGTTGTTGTATGACTGAACAAATTCATACTGTCTGATCCGTCATGCAAAGGTACCCTTTAAAATCAAATAGATGCGATATAGAGCAGGTACACTAGCGTACCTGCTTTTTTATGAATCGGCATAGAAGCGGGACAGATCAAAGGTGTCCCGCTTTTTCTTTTGTCCGGGCGCCGGCGCCCGGAAAGGGGATACATAAGCAGGGATCAGAACGAAACATAATACGATAACAACGATCATGGAAATATGGATTATCACAGAATAGAGAAAGGAAACACGAAAATGAAAAAGATAGTAAAAAGCGCAGCAGAACTTATAGGTAACACACCCATTCTTGAGGCGGCTTCCTTCGCCGCGAAAGCCGGAGCAGACAATGCGAATATATTTGCGAAGCTTGAGAGCCTCAACCCCGCCGGATCGGTGAAGGACAGAGTCGGCCTCGAGATGATAATAGACGCGGAAGAAAAAGGCCTGATCAAGCCGGGCGACACTCTGATCGAGCCGACGAGCGGAAACACGGGCATCGGCATCGGTCTGGTCGCGGCAGCAAGAGGATACAAAGTGATCATCACTCTGCCGGAGACGATGAGCGTTGAGAGAAGAAAGCTCCTGAAGGCCTACGGCGCAGAGCTCGTCCTGACAGAGGGCAGCAAGGGCATGCCCGGAGCGATCGAAAAGGCAGAGCAGCTCAGGGATGAGATCGAAGGAGCCGTCATCCTCGGACAGTTCACGAACCCTGCAAACGCCGCGGCGCACAGGAAGACGACGGGACCTGAGATCTGGGATCAGATGGACGGCAAAGTAGACATCTTCGTAGCAGGCGTCGGCACAGGCGGAACGATCACAGGCGTCGGCGAGTATCTCAAGGAAAAAGATCCCACTGTCAAAGTCGTTGCAGTAGAGCCCGCTACGAGCGCAGTCCTTTCCGGAGGCGAGGCCGGACCTCACGGACTCCAGGGAATAGGAGCAGGCTTCGTTCCCGAGATCCTCAATACGGATATCTATGATGAGATAATAACTATCACGAACGATGAAGCTTATGAGTACGGAAGAAAGTTCGCCGCGGCTGAAGGAATGCTGGTGGGCATATCGGCAGGAGCAGCTCTCGCGGC
>CAMNNG010000079.1 GCA_946545145.1 uncultured Bacillota bacterium | reverse complement strand
CAAATGAAAAAACGCAAACAGGAACTCGGCTACAGCTATAAGAGGATCTCTGAGCTGTCCGGAGTCCCGCTCGGAACTGTCCAAAAGGTCTTTTCAGGCCTCACAAAATCGCCGCGCCACGAAACGCTCCTGGCTCTGGCCAGCATCTTCAGCTACGCCCCGGATCAGGATCCTAAGACAAGCTACGATCTTTCTTCCGATGGAGCTTCTGTCGTGAGAGAATCTTCAACCGCTTACGCAGCGGCGCCCTTCGGAAAAAAGCAGGGCGAATACACACTGGATGACTACTACGCCCTTCCGGACGATGTGAGGGTCGAACTGATAGACGGCGTGATCTATGATATGACTCCCGCCCCGTCAGCTCTGCACCAGATCCTCAGCGCCGAGATCTGCCGCGTGCTCAGGAACGAGATCGAAAAAAGGGGCGGCCCATGCATCCCCTTCGCAGCGCCGACGGATGTCCAGCTCAACTGCGACAACAGGACGATGGTCCAGCCTGACGTCTTCGTTATCTGTGACCGTGAGAAGGTAAAGTTCCGCAACATCTACGGAGCTCCCGACTTCGCCATCGAGATCCTTTCTCCATCGACCAGAAAGAAAGACATGCGCCTCAAGGCATACAAATATGCCGACGCCGGCGTACGCGAATACTGGCTCGTCGACCCCGACGCAAAGCAGGTGCTGGTCCATGATTTCGAACATGACGAGATGCCTGTCATCTACGGCTTCGACAGCAGGATCCCCGTTTCGATCTTCGGGGATGATTTTGTGATCGACTTTGCAAAGATATACGATTACATATCGTTCATTTACGATTTAGAAGAGTAGCCCCGGATTGTCCTGACGAGGAGCCTGACCGATACTGCCATCATGATGACTTCCGTGACTGGCTGGGCCCAGATCAGGCCGCCGAATCCCCATACCCTGTTCATCAGGAGCAGGAGCGGGATATACAGGACGAGCTGTCTTACGAGAGTGATGCCAAATGCGTGCATCGGCTTTCCCATTGCCTGAAACGACATCCTGCTCATCGACGTCGCTCCGACGAACGGCAGGATGAACATTATCGCGCGAAGAACGCGGCTTCCCGTTTCTATTACGGATGCCGAATCCGTGAATATCCCTATCAGAAGAGGCGCGAATATGCCGAAGATCAGCATTACGCAGACTTCGACTGCGGACACTATCAGAAGGCCCGCCTTCAGGATATCGAGCATCCTCCTGTAATCCTTCGCCCCGAAGTTGTACCCCATTATCGGCTGCACTCCGGCGGCGAAGCCCTGATAGATGTAATTTCCAAGAGACATCAGCTTCTGCGCGATGCCCATGGCGGCTACCGTCAGCTCGCCGTAAGCGACTGCAAGATTGTTGTTGACTATATACGCCGCGGATGTGAGGAGAGTCTCAAGAGCGGCAGGCACTCCGATGCGGTAGATCTCGCTTACTATTTCGGCCCGGGGAGCCAGATACTCTCTGGCAGGCGAAAGAAGCGACCTTCCCGACATGTACATCGCGAGGCTCGCGCCCATACCGCACGCGTTTCCTATCACCGTCGCTATAGCGGCTCCGCGTATCTCAAGACCAAGAGCGAAGATGAAGACCGGGTCCAGTATGATGTTCACGACTGTTCCTATCACCATCCCGAGTATCGACGGGCCTGCCGATCCTTCTCCTCTGAGAAGGGCTCCGAATGTGTAGTTTCCCATCGTGAAGACCGTTCCGATCAGAAGGATGCGGACATACTGACTGGTGTAAAGCGTCGTGTTCGCCTTTGCTCCGAGTCCGCTTACTATCGGTCCCAGCAAAACGAGCCCCGCCGCCGTGATCAGCGCCGCGGTGATCACAGTCAGGACCATGCCCGTCGTCAGAGCCTGCCTGGCCTTTTCCGTCTCGCCCGCTCCGATGCTCCTCGCGATCAGAGTCGAGGCGCCCGTGCCGACCATGTTCGAAAGCGCGATCGTAACCATCATCACAGGGTAGGCCAGGTTCACCGCCGCAAGCTGGTAGTCGTCGTGCATCAGACCGATGAAGAATGTGTCCACCAGATTGTACAGCACCATAATGAACATGCCGGCGATCAGAGGCACTCCCATTTGCACCACTGCCTTCGCCGGCTTTTCTTTGCTCATCGTATATATTCGTTTGTCTTCTTTTCCGCCCGTTTCCCGGCTGTCTTTCATTGTCATTTTGCTTACTGTATGATCGTCCTTTTGCCAACACTCGTTCTGCCAACGCAAAGTATTCTACCACATTTCAGGCACAGCCGTCACTTCTTCAATGCCGCCATGAAATGCTGTCTCTTGCGCAAGACGCTGTCTCGGGTATAATAGTTCTAGAATGATATTGTTTGGATCGATCAAGGAGAATCACATGAAAAAAGCTATCTTTGCAGTAGGCGTCCTTGCAGCAAGCTGTGCTTATGCTCACAGAAATGTCATCAAAGCCCTCATCAACGGCGATCCGATGCCGAAGGCTCCGTCGTGGCACTTCTGGGTAAGCGAGGAGGACAGAAAAAGCGATGAAGAAGGATTCATCTCCGACGAATACGAAGCTATCTAGGCTCCGGATTCGGTCTCGCTTATAGTACCGCCGCCGAAGACACAGTCTCCATCGTAAAATACCGCCGCCTGGCCTGCCGATATCCCGCGCTGAGGAACATCGAGCTCGATCAGAGCTTCCGTTTCCGACAGCTGCGTTACCGTGGCGGGCTGCGGCTTTTGATGGTATCTTATGCTGACAGGAAGGCGCACCGGACCTTCCAGTTTTTCTTTCACTATCAGATTCAGATCCGTGACTTTGAAGGACTCCGTAAGGAGTTCATTTTCATATCCGAGCGTTACCGTGTTCGCTTCCGGATCTATTTTCACAACATAAAGGCGCGCGTCGGCGGCTACGCCAAGTCCTCTTCTCTGGCCGATCGTATAACGGACGATCCCCTTGTGCCTGCCGATCACGTTCCCCTTCGTATCGATGAAGTCGCCCTCCGGATAATCCTTGCCGGTGTATCTTCTGAGAAAGGCGGCATGATCGCCGTCCGGAACGAAGCAGATGTCCTGGCTCTCGCCCTTCTTCGCGTTGACGAAGCCCTGCTCCTCCGCGATGCGGCGCACCTCATCCTTCGTCATCGTCCCCAGAGGAAGGAGCGTATGGGCAAGCTGCTCCTGCGAAAGCGAATAGAGCACATAACTCTGGTCCTTGTTCGGGTCCGGCCCCTTCTTCAGAAGGTACCGCCCCGTTTCAGGATCCTTATCTATAACAGCGTAATGTCCGGTCGCGATATATTCGCATCCAAGCTCCTGCGCCCTTCTGTAAAGAGCGTCGAACTTCAGATATCTGTTGCAGTCCACGCACGGGTTCGGCGTCTTTCCGCACTCGTAATCCGAGACGAATCTTCCGATCACATCCCTTTCGAATTCGCGTTTGAAGTTGAACGCATAGTGGGGGATGCCGATCCGCCTCGCCACAGCTCTCGCATCCTGCACATCGTCCAGCGAACAGCATGTCTTCTCCTCTTTTTTGCCTATCGTTTCGTTCTCGAAGAGCTGCATCGTAACACCGATGCATTCATATCCCTGCTGCGCAAGTATGTGCGCCGTAACGCTCGAATCGACTCCGCCGCTCATGGCGACCAGAACTTTCGTCATATCACTTCACCCTGATCGTGACCGTCACATTCTTCGAGAGCGGCAGATAGTTGCCTGTCCCTGCGGCCGTCACTTTGATCCTTACCTTGTATGTCCCCTTCTTCATCTTCCGCGCGAGCCTGACCTTGCCGGTCTTCTTTCCAACGCGGAAGTACTTTTTATAGCTGGCTTTTTTGCCCGCCTTCTTTGCGCTGACGAGCTTGTATCTTACCGTGCCCTTGGCATTTTTGACGGTAAGCGCCCTGGTCCCCTTTACGTACTGGACCTTCTTCTTCAGTTTCTTGTATTTGACCGATGCGGTCTTCCCCCTGGCCGTCATAGTATTGGCAGCCTTCTTTATCGTGAACGCTTTCTTCACAGTCCCTTTGTATTCGCCTTTTCCGCTTATCACTGCATAATAAGTTCCGGCGAGCCTGGGAGTCACGCTGTTTCCTTTCAGATCTGTATACCTCAACGACCACATCCCGACCGGGACTATCGTTCCGTCACCAAGCACTATGCTCTTCACCGACGGCGTTTTCGCTCCGCCGTTATAAGTGAAGCCCGTCTGCGACAGTGTTGCTGCTGCAGATGATATGTCCGTCTTTTTCGCTTTGATGACCGCGGCAAACGGATCGACGAGACCATGTCCGTATCCGTCTTCTTCCTCTGTGCTCGTCACATCCATCGACGTGCTGTTCAGGATCTCCACTATCTCCTTTGCAGTAAGCTCAGGCTCTCTCGCCAGCATCAGAGCCGCTGTTCCCGTAACGAACGGGGCCGCCATGCTGGTCCCTCTCATGGCAACGAGTCCATCACTGTCCAGATAACCAAGCGACATTATGCCGACGCCCGGTGCGGCGATATCCTTGCGATCATTGTGATCCGATCCGGACCAGTAAGAGGGTGTCCCCGAATCATTGTAGCTGACCGCTGTCACGGCATATGAATCTTCAAAGTCAGCCGGGTAACAATACTCTTTTGTCTTCCCGTTATTTCCGCCCGCACAGACCGTCAGCACGCTCCCGGACGACTTGTTGTAAGCGGCAGTGATCCTGTTTTCAAGAGCACGGTCTCCCTCTATTGGATCATCATAGTACCCATATCCGCCAATGCTTATATTCACTACCCTGCAGCCCTGGGCCACGGCCCAGTCATATCCTTTTATGATGTCCGAAGTATATATGCTGTAGCAAGTTCCGTCTATGCCGCACACCTTCGAAAAATATATATCCGCATCATAGGCAACTCCGGCCCCAAGAAACCCGTTGTTTCCTGTAGCTGCGGCTATACCGGCGACATGTTCGCCGTGAGCTTTTGACTCACTCAGTTCATCATCCGTTTCGCTGACATCCGTCCCGCCGCTGACAGCGTTATATGTTCCTTTCAGATTGTCTTTGATATCGGTATGCTCAACATTCAGCCCGCTGTCCAGGATACCTATCTTCACTCCCTCACCTGTCGAGTAACTCCATGCCGATTCACTTACCGAATTCACGAGCAGGTAACTGAGGTGAAACTGCTCTTCGAGCCCCGGGTCATTCGTCGTCTCCATGAGACTGTATCTGAAATTCGGCTGAGCATAGAGGACAGCCTCGCTTTTCTCTGCTTCCTCGATCGCTTCCTCAACACTCACACCGTCATCGATCTGTGCCCGCACGATGTTTCCTTCTTCGCTGACTGTCTCTACCTTTTCCAGGTCGCTCTCTTTCAGGGCTTTTTTCTGCTCTTTGACGGTCGCGTCTTCACCATAGACGATGATGATGTCATCGCTGCTGTAAGCTACATCCGGTCCGTCGGCTTCCGCGCTGTCTGCAGCACCGCTGCTTCCTTCCAATGCAAACGAAGCCGAACTCATCGCTATAGTCAATGCGATGATCATCGGCAGAACGACAACGATGCTTCTGAGTTTTATGCGCATTTTTCTTTCCTTTCTTTGCACACTCAAAACACGTATATTATTTTACCACATATATCTCCCAAAA
>CAMNNG010000078.1 GCA_946545145.1 uncultured Bacillota bacterium | reverse complement strand
AAGAGACCGAAGGGCGGCTTTCTCAGAAGGACGTTCAACGACAGCGACGGTCAGTGATCTGGTACAGAATGTGTGATACAAGAAGAAATGAGAGGAAGAAAGTAAATGGCAGAAAAGAAAAAAGAAGCAAAGCAGCAGGTCATCGTCATAGGGCACAAGAATCCCGATACGGATTCGATATGCTCAGCGATCGCTTACGCGGCGCTGAAAAACAAAATAGATAACGAACGGGAATACAAAGCCGGGAGGGCCGGGGATGTGAATCTCGAGACGGCTTTCGTTCTGAACAGGTTCGGCTTCAAAGTGCCGGAGCTGGTGGACACAGCGGCGCCGGAGGTCTCCGATATGGAGATCAGAAAGATCAAAGGCATTTCACGGAGCACATCCATGAGAGAGGCTCTGAAGATCATGAGAGAGCGCGAAGCCAAGGCGCTTCCCATAACAGAAGACGGAAAAACGCTTGCGGGGATCATATCTCTGGGCGATATAGCCATAGCCAACATGGACGGGATGGAAGACGGCGCTCTCGCCAAGGCAGGAACACCGGTCAGGAATCTGGTCGAGTCGATCGACGGCACACTCTATGCCGGTGATATGGACGAGATCATAAACAGAGGAAGAGGCGTCATCGGAGCCGCGAGTCCTGACGCGATAGAAGAATACGTTGAAGAGGGCGACATAGTAATGGTCGCGAACAGATACGAATCACAGTTCGCGGCGATAGAGGCCGGAGCCGGCTGCCTGATAGTCTGCCTTGGCGCAAAGCCCGCCGACAGCATCGTGAAACTGGCAAAAGAGCACGGCTGCACACTGATCGGAACTCCTCTCAATACATACAAGGCGGCCACGAGAAGCATACAGAGCATGCCGGTAGGAGCGTTCATGACGGGCGCGGAAAAGCTGGTCGCATTCACGCTGGATACATCTGCGGAGGATGTAAGCAAAAAGATGGCCGAGGTGCGCCATACTCATTTTCCGGTGCTCAGCCCATCCGGGAAATACCGCGGCATGATCAGCCGCCACAGCGTCATGAACCTCAGGAAGAAGAGCCTCATACTCGTTGACCACAATGAGAAGGGACAGTGCGTCAGCGGCTTCGACGAGGCCGAAGTGCTCGAGGTAATAGACCATCACAGGATCGGTGATTTTGAGACGATGGGACCTGTATACTTCAGGAACCAGCCGGTAGGATGCACGGCTACGATAATCCGCAGCATCTACCACGAGAACGGCGTGGAGATAGAGCCTGATATAGCAGGCATCCTCCTCAGCGCCATCATTTCAGATACTCTCTGCTTCCGCTCGCCCACGTGCACAGCGGTAGACCGCGCAGCAGCGGAAGAACTCGCCGCGATCGCCGGCGTAGATATCGATGAGTACGCGGAGAAGATGTTCGAAGCAGGCGAAGACCTTGAGGGAAAGACGGCCGGCGATATCATCTTCGCTGACTTCAAGGAATTCGAACACGAAGGAGTCCGTTTCGGCGTCGGACAGGGAAGCTACATGAGCCCGCAGAATCTGGAGAAGGCCATGCAGATGGCCGGCGCCAAGATCGAAGACGCGAGGCGCGATGCCGATGTGGACATGATATTCTTCCTTCTGACGGATATCAGAGCAGAGAGCAGCAGGCTCGTTTTCGCAGGAGAAAGCGCTGCAGAGACGGCCGCCGCGGCGTTTGGTATCGAAGCCTCTCAGGGCGTTCTTCTCGATGGCGTAGTAAGCAGGAAGAAGCAGTTCATCCCTGCCGTGCTCGGCGCAATAGACGATCTTTAGTCTGCTTACTTTTCGACTCTGAGGACGAACTCCGACGAGTCGGGAAGATCGACTTCTTTAACAAGATATTCACGGAGCGTGATCTTCGGATCCGCTCTTCTTTTTTATTTCACCTATGTTGTGGTATAATATTCTTCGTGTGTGAACGCGCATTTTCAACTATAAAAAACGGGGGAAAAAGACATGAAATATGATGTGATAATAATAGGCGCAGGACCCGGAGGAATATTCTCCGCTTACGAGATGACCAAGCTCGATCCGTCTAAGAAGATAGCGGTCTTCGAAGCCGGAAACGTACTTGAGAAAAGAAAGTGCCCGATCGACGGCGTCAAGGTGAAGTCATGCGTCGGCTGCGAGCCGTGCGCCATAATGCGCGGATTCGGAGGAGCAGGTGCTTTCTCCGATGGAAAGTACAACATCACCAACGACTTCGGAGGAACTCTCCACGAATACATCGGAAGAGAGAAGGCCACAGAGCTGATGGAGTACGTCGATGAGATCAACTGCACTCACGGCGGGGCCGGAACGAAGATGTATTCGACGGCTGACAGCGGCTTCAAGAAAAAGTGCATGCAGAACAAACTGAAGCTTCTCGACGCGAGAGTCAGACACCTGGGCACGGACATCAACTATATCGTGCTCGGCAACATATATGATGAACTGAAGGACAAGGTCGACTTCTTCTTCAGGACGAAGATCGAAAAGATAGAAAAACTCGATGACGGATACAGAGTGGAAAGCGCGGACGATTCCTATGAAGGAAAAACGTGCATCATTTCCGTAGGAAGAAGCGGCAGCAAATGGATGGAGAACGTCTGCACAGACCTAGACATCAGCACGAAGTCGAACAGGGTCGACCTCGGCGTCAGAGTCGAGCTTCCGGCCGTCATCTTCGAGGATATAACAGACGAACTTTATGAAGGAAAGATCGTCTATAGGACAGAGAAGTTCGAGGACAAGGTCAGGACATTCTGCATGAACCCGAACGGCATCGTCGTAACGGAGAACACGAACGGCATCGTCACGGTCAACGGCCACAGCTTCGAAGACGAAGGAAAGAAGACGGAGAACACGAACTTCGCTCTTCTCGTGGCGAAGCATTTCTCGGAGCCGTTCAAGGACTCGAACGAATACGGTGAAAGCATAGCGCGCCTTTCGAACATGCTCGGAGGCGGCGTCATAGTACAGCGCTTCGGCGACCTTGAAAGAGGAAGAAGGAGCGTCCAGAAGAGGCTCGACGAAGGAAACGTAAGACCGACTCTGCAGGCAACGCCGGGAGACCTCAGCCTCGTCCTTCCGAAGAGACTCCTCGACGGAATAATCGAAATGATATACGCGCTCGACAAGATCGCTCCGGGAGTCGCCAACGACGACACTCTCCTCTACGGAGTCGAAGTCAAGTTCTACAACATGGAGGTCGCCCTCGACAGCGATCTCATGACGTGCCACGACGGCCTCTACGTCATCGGCGACGGCAGCGGAGTCACGCACTCGCTTTCGCACGCGTCTGCGAGCGGTGTGTATGTTGCGCGCAGGATCCTTGAAAAGGAAAGGGAGCAGTAAGCAAAAGGAGACATCGATATGGAAAAACTCGATATTCAGCTTGCCCTCGAAAGGCAGAAAAGGTATTTCAGAAGCGGAAAGACGATGTCCGTCAGAAGGCGCAAGGAGCATCTGAGGGATCTCTACAAAGCAATCGAAGAGAATGAAGACGTCATAGCTGCGGCCCTGCAGGAGGACCTTGGCAAAGGTATGCAGGAGTCGTACATGTGCGAGATCGGTCTCGTCAAAAGCGAGATCAGCCACATGCTCTCGCACGCCCAGAGCTACTCCAGAGGAAAGGAGCATCTGACGCCGATCTCCCTGATGCCGGGAAGGAGCATCACCAAGGCTTCGCCTTACGGATCCGTTCTGGTGATGAGTCCGTGGAACTATCCGTTCCTCCTGTCGATCAGCCCGATGGTGGACGCGCTGGCTGCCGGAAATACGGTGATGATAAAGCCGAGCGCTTACTCGCCGGCAACGTCGGCCCTAATCGAAAAGCTGGTAAGCGAAGTCTTCCCGGCAGGCCTTGCGACGGTAGTCACGGGAGGACGCGAGGAGAACAAGAGCCTTCTCGACTGTCCGTTCGACTATATCTTCTTCACGGGAAGCAAGGGCGTTGGTCGCGAAGTCATGGGGAAGGCCGCGGAGAGGCTGATACCGGTAACGCTGGAGCTTGGCGGAAAGAGCCCGTGCATCGTAGACGAGACGGCTGACCTCAGGATAGCGGCGAGAAGGATAGTATTCGGCAAGTTCATGAACTGCGGCCAGACATGCGTCGCTCCGGACTATATCTGCTGCCATGAGAGCGTCGAGGATGACCTTATCGAAGAGATCAAAAAGCAGATAGAGATCCAGTTCACGAGCGATCCGCTCGAACTCGGAGATTACGGGAATATAATCAACAGAAAGCACTTCGACAGGGTGAAGGCCCTGATCGATCCGGAAAAGGTAGTCTGCGGCGGCAGGGTCGATGAGGAAGGACTCAGGATCGAGCCTACTGTCATGAAGGGCGTTACGCGCGATGATGCCGTCATGAAGGAAGAGATATTCGGACCGGTGCTTCCTGTGCTCACATATAAGAGCCTGGGCGCCCTCGTAGAGGAGATCGACGAAGGCGACAAGCCGCTCGCTCTCTACATCTTCTCGAAGGACAAAGTGAACATAGACTTCGTCCTGCAGATGGTAAGATTCGGCGGCGGATGCGTCAACGATACGATAGTTCACATAGCTACAGACCGCATGGGATTCGGCGGCGTCGGTGAGAGCGGAATGGGCGCTTACCACGGCAAAGTCGGCTTTGACACGTTCTCGCACACTAAGAGCATACTGAGACGCCCGAACATCCTCGATGTTCCGTTCAGATACAGACCATACAAAAAGCTTTACGAGAACATGCTCCGCAGGTTCATGAAGTGATCCCGGGGGACTCATGTTTAGATGCTTGACATCGGTGGTAGAATTGATGTTGACGAAAAGCAAAAGAAAGAAGGGAAATACGAAATGACAAAAGTTGATATTTTTTCGGGCTTTCTGGGCGCCGGAAAAACCACACTGATAAAGAAACTGATCGCTGAAGCTTACGGCGATGAAAAGCTCGTTCTCATCGAAAACGAATTCGGCGAGATCGGCATCGACGGCGGCTTCCTCAAAGAGACGGGAGTCATGGTCAACGAGATGAACTCCGGATGCATCTGCTGCACTCTGGTAGGCGACTTCGGACGCGCTCTGGCTCAGGTCATCGAGGAGTACTCGCCCGAGAGGATCCTCATCGAGCCGTCCGGCGTAGGCAAGCTCAGCGACGTCATCATAGCGGTACAGGACCTGCATAACGACGAGATCGAACTCAACGGATTCACGACTGTCGTAGACGCGAAGAAGTGCAGATTCTATATGAAGAACTTCGGCGAGTTCTACAAGAACCAGGTAGAGCACGCAAGCTCGATCATCCTCAGCCACACGCAGGACCTCGATCAGGAAAGACTCGACGACTGCGTCAGGATGCTGCGCGAGCTCAACGATCACGCGTCGATGGTAACGACGCCGTGGGATCAGATCTCCGGTAAGCAGATACTCGACACGATGGAGATGAAGAAGACTCTGTCCGCAGAGCTCGACAAGCTGCGTGAGGAAGCTTACGCGCATGAGCATGAGCATCATCACCACCATGATCACGATCACGACCATGACGATCACGACCACGATCACGATGAGCACGATCACGACCACGAGCATGAACATGAACACCACCATGACCACGATGAGCATGAACATCATCATGATCACGACCATGACGACGATCATCACCATCACCATCATCACCACGATCACGATCATCACCATGCTGATGAGGTATTCAGTGAGATCGGTGTTCAGACTACGCACAAGTTCACGAAACAGCAGATCGAGGATGCGCTTACTAAGCTCG
>CAMNNG010000077.1 GCA_946545145.1 uncultured Bacillota bacterium | reverse complement strand
TTCGCAGCGCTCTTCTGCGTTACCGCGCGTCTTACCAGGCCGACCACGATGCACAGCGCCACAGTAAGCAGAATGTCCATGACCGTGCTTCCGATCGGCAGATCTATCGTCATCAGTTTTCTGTACATCAGGAAGCCGATGAACCAGACGATGAGGCTTTCCACGTTGACCGCTCTACCGGAGTGGTCCTCCTTCAGGATGAAGAAGTCGGCGATCATGATCGCTATCATCGGCGCGAAGACCGAACCGATCAGATAGAGGAAGCCTGTGATGTCGTCCATCGGGAAGACGATCGCTGCCGCCGTGCCGAGCACCGTCGCTGCAAGTGCGACCTTCTTGCCGTTGACTTTCTCCGAGAAGATCTCACTCGAAACGCCTGCCGAGTAAGCATCCAGGAACGTTGTAGTTACAGTTGCGAGAACTACGATAACGAGTCCTGCGATTCCGAGTCCTGCTCTGAGCATGATCTCTGCGATGTCGCTCGTTCCGGCGAGCAGAGCTGCTCCGAGTCCGATGATGTACATCCATGAGCTTACCAGACCATAAGCGACTGACGACCAGGCGGCCGCTGCCGTCGGTCTTTCTGCTTCCCTTGTGTAGTCGCTTATCAGCGGCACCCACGACAGAGGCATCGCAACGTTCAGCTCGATAGCCGCGCCGAACGACATGCCGCCCGCTGCCGGAGCCGACAGATCTCCGTCTCTGAATATGATGAACGAGAGGACGATCGTCAGGATGAACAGCGCGCCCATGGCAAAGACGTTGACCTTGCCCAGGCTCTTGATGCCGATGATGATCCATACGAGGATGAGGCCGCCGATGACGAGGGCCCATACCCAGTGTCCGACTGCGAATACGCCGTCAGCTGCCAGAGCGCCGTCGTAGATCATGATGGCCGTCCAGCCGACGAGCTGCAGTACGTTGAGGAACGCGAAGAGGAAGGCGCCCTTCCCGCCGAAGCTGAGCGTTACCGTCTGCATGGCGCTCATGCGCTTCTTGCCGCCGATGTATCCGGCGAGGAACAGGAGGAAGCATCCTATCACGTGCCCTATAACTATTGATAAAAGTCCTTTCTGAAAGCCGAGGGGCGTCAGGAAAGTTCCCGACAGTATTTCGGCAAGACCAACCGCCGCTCCGAACCAGATCAGAGCGTTCTCAAATATCGATGTTCTTTTTTCCTCCACGACTACGCCTCACTTTCCGGGTTCTGAGCCGCAGCGCCCGCGCTTACGGCCGCGTCGGCTTCTTTGGCGAATTCGCCTGTAAGATCGAAGTTTTGCTGCATCGGGCCCGAGCCCTTTCCGAGGTCGAGCATAGCCTCGAGCGCTCCGGAAATGTAGGCCTTCGCTCTCTCGACCGATGTCTCGAGGTCAAAGCCCTTCGCGAGGTTCGACGCGATCGCGCTCGAAAGCGTGCATCCCGTTCCATGCGTGTTCGGGTTGTCGATCCTGCGTCCGAGGAACCATCTCGATGTACCGCCCGACGCAAGGCCTCTTCCGTCATAGAGGAAGTCGTTCGCGTCGTTTACGCGGTGGCCGCCCTTCAGCAGAACGCCGCATCCGAAGAGGTCAAAGATCTCCTTTGCGGCCGCTTCCATTTCTTCTTCAGAAGTGATTGCGTGGCCCGTGAGGATCTCTGCTTCGGGGATGTTCGGTGTGATGACTGTCGCCAGAGGCAGCAGCTCCTTTTCAAGCGTCTCGACCGCTTCTTCAGCGATGAGGCGCGAGCCGCTGGTCGCTACCATAACAGGGTCAACTACGATGTTTTTCGCTTCGTAGTGCCTGAGTTTTTCACCGATGACTTTGATCAGATCAGTCGATGAAACCATACCGATCTTTACGGCGTCAGGGAAAATGTCCTCGAATACCGCATCGATCTGCTGCTCTAAGAACTGAGGCGAAGCCTCCATGATACCTGTGACGCCGGTGGTATTCTGCGCAGTAAGCGCCGTGACAGCGCTCATCGCATATACCCCATTCATAGTCATCGTTTTGATGTCTGCTTGAATGCCGGCGCCTCCGCAGGAATCCGATCCTGCGATCGTCAATGCTTTTTTCATTTTGTCTCCTTTCCCGTTTGTGCTGCCCACTGTCTGCGTCACGCATCATCTGCGTTCGCGTCAGGCTGCACAAACTTCTGCTTCTAAGCATCCACTTTTTTATAGCGACAGAGAGTGGTGCCCCCGGTCTGCCGCTTCAGCAGGGCTGCATCACGCTTCAGTAAGCAAATGCTCTGTCAGCCTGATGCGCCCCGTTGTTAGCTATTTAATTAAAGCGGAAATTCCGCAAGCTCCTTCAGATAGATCTCGCCCGTCTCCTCGACGCCCTTCTGATCGGCTTCGCCGTCGGCGTCGAATACTCCGACCGCCCTGAAGCCCGCATCAGCAGCCGTCTTCAGCGCATAGAGCGAGTCTTCGAACACGAGAGTCGTGCTGCGGTCTGTGTTCATGTAAGCAGCCGCCGCATCATAGATCTCCGGCGTATGCTTGCTGTAGCCGATCTCAGCGCATGTGAATATCTTCGCCATGTACTTGAGAAGGCCGTTTCTTTCAAGCGCCTTTTCGACGTGCAGCCTCGGGCTCGAGGTCGCCGCTACTGCGAGCACGCCCTGTGACGTGAGCCCTTCAAGAAGCTCTGCCGCTCCTTCCTTCGCTCCCACTTCGAAGAAGTAGAAGTCCCTGAGCATATCCCTCATTCCGTCCAGCACTTCGCCGGCGTCGACGGGGATGTCGTAATTGGAAGCAAGGTACTCAGCACCCTGCTCCATGCTCATCGAGAAGAGCGTTTCAGCAAGTCCCTCTTCAGCCTCGACTCCCCAGTCAGCGAGATATCTCGCGCCCAGGTCCGTCCATATGCTCATCGAATCGAGCAGGACGCCGTCGAGGTCAAAGATCGCGCCCTTGATCTTTCCATTTGCTAAATCAGTTTTTATATCTGCCATACTTATTGCTGTTTTCTTTTCTGTTTTTACTGTGTCTGCATTTTGTTTCTGCCTCTGCGCTTACGATTACCGTAGCGCGTTTCCGCCGGCAGATACGTTTGCTTACTGCCCCGCTTACTTTGCGACCATCTCGGCTGTGACGGCCTTCAGGCGCTTCGTCGCCTCGAGGATGTTCTCCTGCGCATAGATCGCGCTGATGACAGCGATGCCGCAGATGCCGCTTCCCGCGAGCTCGGGCGTGTTGCCCTCTGTGATTCCGCCGATCGCGACGACCGGTATCGAAACTGCTTCGCAGATCGCTTTGAGAGTTTCGAACGATACATCTTCAGCGTCGTCCTTCGAGCCTGTCGGGAAGACCGCGCCAACGCCGAGGTAGTCGGCTCCGCGCTCTTCGGCGAGCTTGGCCTGCTCGACTGTGGAAGCGGATACGCCCAGGATCTTGTCCGGTCCGATCAGCGCTCTTACGTCGCCTGCTTCCATATCGCTCTGGCCGACGTGCACTCCGTCAGCGTCCATGCGGACTGCGATGTCGACATCGTCATTGACGACGAACGGCACGCCGTACTCCTTGCACAGCGCCTGCAGTTCGACTGCTTCCTGATAGAATGATTCCTCGTCCAGTGTTTTTTCTCTAAGCTGCATGAATGTCGCGCCGCCGTCGAGGCTTTCTTTGACGACCTCGTAGAGCGTGCGGCCTTCAAGCCAGTGACGGTCTGTCACGGCGTAGAGCAGCAGTGATTTTGTCAGTTCTTCACGTGTCAGTTTTTTCATATCTTCACCCCGCTATTTGATCTCAAATTTTGCGCCGTTGTCCAGAGTCTCTTCGTCCATGTTGAAGATGGCGTCGATGATGCGGTTTCTGTAAGTCGAGTTTCCGTCGCCTTCCTGCATCCTGCTCCAGCCGATCTCGCCGGCAAGACCCATCGTGCAGACAGCGGCTGCTGCGGCTTCGAGTTTGTTGTCCGGGTTAGCTACGAGGAAGCCTGTCATCATTCCCGAAAGCTGGCAGCCTGTTCCCGTGATCTTTCCCATCTCCGGGCGGCCGTTCCTGATGACGAAGCATCTCTCAGCGTCAGCAACGAGGTCGATCGCGCCTGTGATGGCGATGATGGAACCTGTCTTTGCAGCCAGCTCCTTGACGAATGTGACTGCGCTGTCCAGCGAATCTTCCGTAACAGCATCAGCAACGTCAGCATCTACGCCCTTCGTCGTTCCGCTTCCCAGAGCCAGAGTCTTGATCTCGGAGATGTTGCCCCTGATGACATCGAACTTGACTTCGTCCATCAGCTTGACAGCAGTGTTCGTTCTCAGTGCGGAAGCGCCCGCGCCAACGGGATCGAGCAGGACTACGTGTCCGAGTTCGTTCGCTTTCTTTCCTGCGAGGAACATTCCCTCGATGCTATTTTTGTTAAGCGTTCCGATATTGATGTTCAGACCGCCGCAGATCGTCGTGATGTCTTCGACGTCATCCGGCTCGTCGCTCATGATCGGGCTTCCGCCGCATGCGAGAAGCACGTTCGCAACGTCGTTTACTGTTACATAGTTCGTGATATTGTGCACGAGAGGCACATTGTTTCTAACATTCGTTATGCATTTTCCAAGCATTTTCTTTCCTCCTGCTTTCCATACGCTTCTTTCATAAGAAAAAACAGATATATCCTGGGATATATCTGCTTGATCATTCTTTCGATCTTCTCGCCCGCAGTTTTTTCGCAAAGCGGTCGTCCAATATATCCCTACGTTGGCATTATCCAAATCAGGTTTTATGGGTCCGGACTGATCGGTCCGATCTCAGCCTGCTCCTGCAAGCTCCCCGTTTGTTATTTCCGTTAATACAATACTACTTTAGCGTGTGATTTGCAACCGTTTTAGCGTATGAATCACAACAGCTTGAAGGGATATTTGTTCCGTTGCGAAGAATACCTGCTTACACCTTCGATCCTCCCCTTCGGGATGCTGCATGGACCCAGACAATGTTCGTTCACCGGTGATGCGGCTCTGTGCTTCGGGGAGCGACCCCTAACATTTCCGCACCGCCTCAAGGCTTCTTTCCGCCGCGCGCTACCGCCGAGCGGAAGACCTTTAAGGCCATGACCGCATGGGGCTGATACCCACAACTTTCACCAAACTTCAGATTCCCTATCGCTCTACACAGGTTTCAAGCCTGTTGCGGATTTACTGTTTCGGAGCTATGGCTACTCGCACCTGCATCTCGCGTTATATCCCGTTTCCGGGCCTCAACTCCAAAGCGGTTGTTGGCTTCCCCGCCGTTTCACCGGCTTGCCGCGCCGGGGCGTACAGGGTTATTCTCCACAGGAGCGTCTATTGTCCGCCCCGCGAGTGCAGTAACTTTTATCTCGGGACCCAAACAGTGCTGCGGCTTCTCCGTTGGCGCTTCGCGCCTCCCATGCAGCCATCGCTGACTGCACGCGGCTCCTCCTCAAAGCTATCGCTATGAGTTCTCACCGGAAGTTCTGCCTCACCTCGGCAGGATGTAGACCCGTCTGCACCGAGTTGGATCAAAAGCATAAGCAGATATTCTATTGTTGATGGTGTTGATAATTCAACCTTGCTCTAATGATACCCCAGCCGCTGGGAAAAAGATATCAACTGCAGGTTGTATAACCTGCGGTTTGATGTGCCCTTGCCGTATTATGTAAACCAAAGCAATCAAGATCCCTGCTTTCGAGCGTCGATTTCTTTCTCAGTTATACATTTTGGGCATCTTTTATTTGTTTAATATATTATTCACCCGCTTTTTTCGTAAATCATTTACTTCAAATCTTATATCCCGGCCGAAGCTATGCTTTCAACAGCAGAGCCCGCTTAATAACAAAAA
>CAMNNG010000076.1 GCA_946545145.1 uncultured Bacillota bacterium | reverse complement strand
TCGAACGCCTGTCCATTTCCTTCAGGACGTGGTCGGAAGCATGCTGGAGCGGGATATCGATATATTTGCATATCTTATCTTCCTCAGCCATGACTTCGATCAGTTCATCTGTGATCCTGTCCTCATAAGCATAGAGGATCCTGATCCATTCTATCCCGTCTATACGGCAGAGTTTTCTTAGAAGACCTGCGAGTTTGTATTTTTCAGTCCCTGCCGGAACTCTGTTTCCTTCATCGTCAAAGTCGCATCCATAAGCCGTCGTATCCTGAGCTATCAGGATCAGCTCTTTAACGCCGGCTGCTGCGAGTTTTTTCGCTTCTTCGATGACTTCGGCCTCGGGCACGCTTCTGTACGGACCGCGGATCTTCGGGATGACGCAGTATGTGCATCTGTTGTTGCAGCCCTCGGAAATCTTCAGCGTCGCGGAATATGTTCCTTCTTCGAGCTTTCTGTTCAGCGAGGAAAGATCCTTTTCGTAAAGCGATACGTGAAGTTCTCTTCCGTCTGCCCTTATATTCCTCTGATCTTCGGTCAGATCTTCAGCGGGCTCTTCCGAAAGCTGTCCGGCTTCGTATCTGTCCAGGATGTCCGGCAGCTTTTCGTAGTCGTTGACTCCGAGCATAATTGCTGCTTCGGGGATGGAGTCGAAAAGTTCCTTTCCGTATCTCTGCGAGAGGCACCCCGATACGATCAGCAGCTTTCCGTACTGAGCCATATCGAATATGCGCTCTATCGATTCTTTCTTTGCGTCTCCGATGAAGCCGCATGTATTGACCATTATTGCGTCAGCCTCTGAAGGAAGCCCTACTATCTGATGGCCTCTGTCTTCGAGAAGTCCCGCGCACGCCTGAGAATCATTGAAGTTTTTCGGGCATCCCATTGTCTCTATGAATACTCTCATATAAGTCTTCCGGCCTCCTCTTTCATCTTTTCGTAATCGGCTTCAGTTATGAGCACCTGCCTCGGGCGCGAGCCGTCCTGCGGACCGACTATTCCCTTGGCTTCCATTATGTCTACGATCCTTGCGGCCCTGTTGTATCCGATCCTGAATCTTCTCTGAAGCATCGATACGGATGCCTGGCCGGCATTGACTACGACGCCTACTGCATCGAGCAGAAGCTCGTCATCTTCATCAGTTCCGCCCGACGGATCCTTGCCGCGCTCGATGTGCTCGAGCACGGTCTGATCGTATTCGGTCTCGCTGACCTGGCTCTTGACGTAGTCGATGAGGTTCCTGATCTCGCTGTCCGATACGAACGGTCCCTGGATCCTCTTCGGTTTGTTGAGATCCTGCGGCTTGAAGAGCATGTCTCCGTTACCTACGAGGTGCTCAGCTCCCGGCATATCGATGATCGTCCTCGAGTCGATCTGGCTCGATACCATGAATGCTATCCTCGACGGGACATTTGCCTTGATCAGACCTGTGATGACGTCTACGGACGGTCTCTGCGTCGCGATGACCAGATGCATTCCTGCAGCTCTTGCCAGCTGGGCCAGTCTGCATATAGCGTCTTCTACCTGCGACTTGGCGACCATCATGAGGTCGGAAAGCTCGTCTATGATGATGACGATCTGCGGAAGTATCTCCTCTTTCTGACCTTCCTCCTTCATCTTGCTGTTGAAGGAGCCTATGTCTCTCACGCCGTTCGCAGCGAATTTCTTGTATCTTTCCGTCATCTCGGCCACCGCCCAGTTCAGAGCTCCGGCGGCCTTTGTGGCGTCTGTTACGACAGGCACCATCAGATGCGGTATTCCGTTATAGTTATTGAGTTCGACCATCTTCGGGTCGATGAGGATCATCTTGACCTCTTCCGGCCTTGCCTTGTAGAGGATGCTGGCGATGATCGTGTTGATGCAGACCGATTTTCCGGAACCTGTGGCTCCCGCAATAAGCAGGTGCGGCATCTTCGCCAGGTCAGCTACGACGGCGTTACCGCCGATATCTCTTCCTACGCTGAAGGCGAGCTTGCTCTTGTGAGTCCTGAATGTGGACGATCCGATTATCTCCCTGAGCGTGACTGTCTGACGGTGATCGTTCTCGATTTCTATTCCTACGGCCGCCTTTCCGGGGATCGGAGCTTCGATCCTGATGCTCCTCGCCCTCATGCTGAGAGCGATGTCATCCGAAAGGCTCGTTATCTGCTGTACTTTGACGCCTATCGCAGGCTCGAGTTCATATCTCGTTACCGAAGGACCTGTGATGACGTTTGTGACCTTGGCGTCGACCTTGAAGCTCGAAAGCGTTCTCTCAAGTTTCGCAGCCTTTTCGTTCAGGCTCTCCTTGGACTCTCCGCTTCTTCCGAAGCTCTGAACATCCGGAGCCTTGAGGAGATCGAGAGGCGGAAGCTTGTATCTTCCCTTTCTCTGCGGCGTGACCTTGACGTCGCCTTCGGAGTTCTCCGTCGTCGACTTCGCCGTCGCTACGCTGGCTCCGCCGATCACTACGCGGTCCATTATCTTTTCTTCAGGCTCATATGTGAAACCTGATCCCTTAGGTTCGCCAACGGGAGGTTTGATCTCTGCAGGGGCTTGATCCACAGGCGCTGTATCTGCAGGCTGCTGATCCGCTCTTACATCTTCGAAGCCCTCTGTATCCCATTCGAGGTTCTTTCTGTTGTTCTCTTCAGCCAGTCTGTCGAAGTCAGGTCTGGGCTTAATTATATCCGGCTCGCTGCCGTCGAGACCAAGTCCTTTGTCTTCGTAATTTCCCGCGCTGAATTCATTCTGATGATAAACGAGATCGAGGATGTTCCTCTGATTCTCCGGTATCCGCTTGTCCCACTGCGGTCCGCCGCTCTGGGGTCTTTCGACAGGCTGCTCACTGTCGCCCTTTGCGAAGCTGGCAAGTTTTGAAAGAAAGCCCTTTCTTTCCTGCTCTCTTTTCATCTCATGGACGGGATCACTGTCTTTGTCGTACTGATCGTAGTATGAAGAACCGCCGCCAGTATAAGATCCGTCAGTCGTATGAGGCGGATATTCGATCTCGAGCTGCTCGGCGAGTTCGGACGGCTTGCGTCTTCCAGTTGCCTTCTCGTCCTTCGTCTCCCAGGGAACATCATCGACATCATCCTGAGGCTCCTCGAGTCTTCCGCCGACAGGTTCGCGTTTCAAGAGGCGCTTTTGTATCCTGGTCTCACGCTTTTCATCGCGCCTGTCTCTGTACTCAGACATCCTGCTTCTTACGTTGCCGCCGGAAAGCAGCATCGTGCAGATCAGGAGAAGAGCTACCGCCAAAATCAAAAGACCGGCCATCCCGGCTGCTTTGTATACAGGAGTACCTATATACATTCCGAGAAGACCGCCTCCTTCAAGGTCGATTCCCTGCTGGTATGTTTCTTTGAATCCCGGAGCTCCGGCAGCATTGTTCTTTACGAATCTGGCTGCGTTCATCAGGATGAACGATAGATGGAAGCCGAACATCTCTACGAATTTCAGGAAGCTGACAGGTTTGACAAGTTTGAATATCTGAAGCACAGCGTACAGGATCAGTATGTACGGAACCATATAGCCCATCATTCCGCCCAGACCTTTGAGAAGACCTGCGAAGAACGTACCGAGGACTCCGGCGAGATCTGTCTGGAGCGATACTATGAGAAACGCTCCGATGGCAATCAGAATGATAGCCGATATGCCTCTTGGCATGGGCTTTCTTGGTTCAGCGGCCTTCGCTGCTTTTGCAGCCTTTGAAGCTTTTGACTGTGTCTGATTTTTCTGGCCGCCGCTTTTAGCCTTGCCTGAAGACTTTGTATTCGATTTTTTGTTAGTGTTATTTGCCATAAGTATTAACTATCCATTCCCTTTTAATTCACATTCAGTTCCTCATCAGTGAAGGACCGCGTAGATCACGACAAGAGCGCCGAGGCCCCATGTGTAGAAGCTGAATACTGAAAGGTGCTTGTCTGTGACGAGTTTGATCATGACCTTGATCGCGATGAGTCCCGATACTGCTGAGACGACGACGCCTGCAATGACAGGACCGATCGATGCTCCGCCCATGCCGCCGTGGATCGCTTCCGGAAGCTCGAGGAGGAACGATCCCAGGATCGACGGTATCGAGATGAGGAAGGCGAACTTGACGGCAAACGCTCTTTCAAGACCGCTCATGAGTCCGCCGAAAAGAGTTGAACCCGAGCGGGATACTCCGGGAGTGATCGCGATTCCCTGCATTACGCCTACGAATATAGCGTTCGAGAATTTCATCTCTCTGATATGTTTGTCTCCTGAAGCCATCCTGTCAGCTATCCACAGTATCGTACCTGTGAAGATAAGACCGATGCCTATAGCCAGAAGATTGCTGTAGAACGATTCGAACGTGTCGTTGAACAAAAGACCGATAATAGCCGTCGGAATCGACGCTACGATGATCAGAAAGCCCAGCCTTCTGGTCGGATTGTGGTTGATCCTCAGGCCGCGTCCGTGACAGACATCATAGATGACGCAGCAGAGCTCTTTCAGAAGATCAACGATATCTCTCCAGTAGACTATGAATACCGAGACCAGTGTGCCCATGTGAAGAAGTACGGTAAATATCAGCACGCTGTCGGCGTTGACTCCGAAGAAATGCTGGAGCAGTGCGAGATGCCCCGAGCTGCTGATAGGCAGGAACTCAGCGAGTCCCTGAACGAGTCCAAGTATTATAGCCTGCAGATATGATAGTGTTTCCAATGTAATCTCCTTTTTTCTATCCTCAATACCCTTTAAAATAACTGCCGCAAACGGCATTTTTGCATCAAATAAGAGCGCGGACCAGTGCATTCGCGCTTTTTGCTCGCAATATTATACCATAGATGTGCCTAAAAAGCACTATTTTTCAACATTTTTCGCTTACTTAAAGAGCGGCCCCGCGAGGAGACCGCCCTGTGTTTTCTGCACTCTTTAATAGCTCATCTTCAGTATCTCGTAAATGTCGTTTTCATCGAGTTCAGCGAAGCCTTTTACCGGACCGTTCTGGCACAGAGTCTTTCCTATATCGGCCAGATCATCAGCCGGTACGTCCAGGTCTTTCAGCTGACCCGAAACGCCGAACTTCTCAAAGAAGAGTTCTGAAAGAAGCTCTGAAAGCTGGGCCGCGACATCATCCGCAGGCTCCTCGCCGAGGACGTTTTTCACGAAGCCTTCGTATCTGCTTCTTGCTTCTTCGGTATATACATGCTTCAGCCATCTCGGCAGAAGTATCGCAAGACCGTGTCCGTGAGTGACTCCGTATCTGGCGGAAAGCTCATGCTCGATCGTATGGCAGTTCCACGGCTGGAAGACCGGACCATTGATGAATCCGTTGATCGCCCACGATGCCGCCCACATCAGGTTCGCCCTGGCTTCGTAGTCTTCAGGCGAATCAAGAGCGATGAGACCGTATTTGATGACCGTTCTCATCATGCTCTCCATGATGCCGTCGAGAAACTCCATCGTCTCCTGCGAGTTGAAGTACACTTCCATGATGTGGCTGAGGATATCGATCGAGCCCGAGGCCGTCTGGTATCTGCTTACTGTGAACGTAAGCTCCGGATCGAGGAACGACGCCTTAGGGAATATATGCGGGCTGCTCCTTCCGACCTTCTTGCAAAGCTCTCTGTTGCTGATGACTCCGCCGTTATTCATCTCTGATCCCGTCGCCGCAATGGTCAGAACAGTGACCAGAGGAAGCGCCTTATCTATCGTCGTCGGCTTACTGAAGAAATCCCATGCGTCATGATCGACGCAGGCAGCCGCCGCAGTCCACTTGGAACCGCCTATAACGGAGCCGCCGCCAATGGCGAGTATAACGTCGATATCGTGCTCTTTGC
>CAMNNG010000075.1 GCA_946545145.1 uncultured Bacillota bacterium | reverse complement strand
CAACGTGACCGATAGTTCCGATGTTGATATGCGGCTTTGTTCTTTCAAACTTCTGTTTTGCCATTTTGTTTCCTCCTGATAAAAACTCATACTTCTTATATGTTGGAGCTGTTGAGCAGACTCGAACTGCCGAACCTCTTCCTTACCAAGGAAGTGCTCTACCGACTGAGCTACAACAGCACGTCGACTTTTTAATGTTACTATATATTCGTTGGAATGTCAACGATTTCAACATCGCGGAAACTGCCGGTCAGAAGACCATGACTTTTGACCGGAAAACACCCAAGCCTTTGATCTTGGGTGTTTTGTTTCTGTCTGCATATATTAACTGTTCTTCAGGTTTATTCTTCAAGCATCGCCACTGCTCGTGTAGGTGCTCCTGTCGAGCCTACCAGCTTCAGTGGAAATGCCAGGAACATGAACTCTTTGTTCATCACCTCTTCAAGGTTGCACAGACTTTCAATGATCAGTATGTCTCTGGAAAGCAGCATCTCATGGATTATATGCGTTCCGCCAAGAGGATCCGGACCGCCGAAATCGATCGCGATAGCTTTTATCTTCTTGTCTATAAGATACTTTGCTGCTTCGGGATCCACCCATGGACGATTCTTCAGATATTCATATCCATCAGGGATCGGAGCCCAATGCCTCGAATGAGTCGTGACCATTGCTACTATGTCGCCTTCCTCTATTCCACGTGCAGCTTTTTCCTCTGCTTCTTTGATAGCTTCAACTGTTATAGCGCACTCATCATAATCTCTCAGATCCAGTGCGACCGCTTTGCCGGAATACGCATCTACAGGATACTGGTCGATAGTCTTTCCGTCATCGAACATATGTCTGGGAGCGTCACAGTGTGTACCCGTATGGTCACTGAAGAGTTGCGCGTTGCTGTTGCATGTATCGCCTGCGCTTTTGGAAAGGCACGGCCATGCGGCGAAACGCGGCAAGAGGCTTACAAGCGGGATTCCATTATAAAGAGGCTGCGACAGATCTATAAAACGATACGATTTCATTGTTTTCTCCTTTCATCTTTGTCTCACGTTTAGAAGTCTCACATTTAGAAATGAGGATAACTACCGCGTACATTGAGCGCACGCCGCACCCGTCATCTATTGTTTTTAATCGTTCATCTGATTTTTAATAAGGTTCCTGTATGTCTCACATCTCGAGTTCAGTTCTTCGTGAGTCCCTATATCGACCGGTCTTCCATCCTCAAGAACGATGATCCTGTCCGCGGAAAGGATAGTCGACAGTCTGTGAGCTATCATCACGACAGTCTTGTCTTTCAGCTGCTCAGCGAGGATGTGCTGCATATACAGTTCGTTTTCAGCATCGAGGTTCGACACGGACTCGTCGAGGATGACGATGGGAGCATCCCTCAGCAGCGTACGCGCTATCGCGACTCTCTGCTTCTGTCCGCCTGACAGTCTGAAGCCTCTTTCTCCCGTGACAGTGTCATACCCCTGCGGCAGTTTCTTTATGAACTCATCCGCATTCGCTTTCCCTGCCGCTTCCTCTATCTCGCTGTCTGTCGAGTCAGGCCTTCCGAGCCTTATGTTCTCTTCGACGCTCGTATGGAACAGGTAAGTCTCCTGCGAGGCTGCGCTTACCATATGCCTCAGAGCTTCCATGCTGTATTCTCTGATGTCTGTCCCTCCGAACAATATCCTGCCTTCATCCGGATCCCAGTATCTCAGTATCAGGTTCGCGCAGGTGCTCTTGCCCGCGCCGGAGTGACCGACAAGTACGACTGTCTCTCCCGCTTCGATGTCGAAGCTGACATCGCGGAGGACCTCTTCACCGCCGGGCTCATAAGCAAAGCTGACGTTTTCAAAGCGCACAGACATCGGTTCCATATCTGCATCGAGCCTTCCTTCATCCTTTATGACAGGCTCTTCGTCAAGCAGCGCCCGGATCCTGTTCGACGCAGCGAACACTACTCCCAGTTCCTGCGCGACAGTAGTCAGTTCCAGGACCGGCCCGAGGATGACGGTCGACAGCATCACTGCGACCGGGTACATCACCTTATCCATCTGTCCCGCGCTCACCAGCCACGCTGCGCATACCATGACCGCCGCGGTGAAAAGACCGCATATGACCTGAGTTGCCATTGACTGTTTTCCTTTGAGCAGACCGTACATGTACTGTTCTTTATAAAGATCATCCATCGCAGAGTTGATGTCCTTCATCCTGCGCGAGCTCTGTCCGAGCATCACGAGCTCCCTGATCCCCTGGATGCTCTCCACCATTATGACGTTCGACTCCGCCAGGGATTCCCTTACCTCCCTGCCGCGGTCCTCTGCCTTCTTTCCCATCTTGTACGGAACGGCCATCAGGAGCACGGCCGCCGCTATCACGAGCAGCGACAGTATCGGGTTCACGAACAGCAGCGCGATCATTATCAGCACCGTCAGGATGATGGCGATCAGAAAACTGCTGAAAGTATGCGCGAGGAAGATCTCCAGGATCTCGACGTCCGCGACGAACGCCTGGCCGATCTGACCTGTCTGCTTACGCAGTGTGTAAGCAGGCGCTATCTCGGCAAGTTTGTTATATATGTCCAGCCTGAAATTCCTTATTACTCTGAACGCTACGTCATGAGCGAAATACATCTCGCCGAAATGCCCCAGAGCCCGCATCAGGATAAATGCGGCAAGCAGGACGATCAGCAGCCTGATGTTCCCGGTATCGCCTTTACCCAATGCTATACCCGCAATATATGATGTTATCGCAGCGGCGCCGATGACCGAGCCCTGCTTCAGGAAAGCAGAGAACATCGCCGCCGACATCTCCCCGCTGTATGGTCTGATGGTCCTGGAGAGATTGACTATGTTCTTCTTTCTGTCAGACATTCTTTATCTCCTCCTGCGCCTTTATCAGTTCGTGGTAGATGCCTTTCTTCGCGAGCAGTTCTTCATGTGTCCCCTGTTCGGCCACAGTGCCGTTCTCGAGAACGATGATATTGTCCGCGTCACGCACTGTAGAAAGTCTGTGCGCGACGATGACGCTCGTCCTCTTTCGGGACAGCTCGTCTATCGCATTCTGTATCAGTTTTTCGCTTTCCGCATCGACGCTGGCCGTCGCCTCGTCGAGTATCATCACCGGCGAATCCTTGATGATCGCCCGGGCGATAGATATCCTCTGTCTTTCGCCGCCCGAGAGCGTCAGTCCTCTTTCGCCGACTATCGTATCGTAACCTTCCGGAAGTTTGTCTATGAATTCGTCCGCCCGGGCGAGGCGCGCCGCAGCAACGATCTCTTCGTCCGTCGCATCCGGACGAGACATCCTGATGTTTTCCCGGACAGTGCCGTAAAACAGGAAAGTATCCTGGAAAACGGCGCTCATCCTGCTCTGCAGATATGACAGTTCGTAATCCCTCATGTCTTTTCCGCTGATCTTGATCGCGCCCTCCTGCGGGTCGTAGAATCTGATCAGCAGATTGACTATCGTAGACTTTCCGGAGCCCGACCTTCCTACGATCGCAGTCTTGCTCCCTTTCGAGATCGTAAACGATACGTCCTTAAGAACGTCTTCGCTTCCTGTATATGAGAACGTCACATTCTCGAATCTTATCTCCGGCATCTCTTCTATGCCGTTCTTCGCCGCGTCTTCTCTGTCGACGATCTTAGGCTCGGTGTCCATGAGCTCGAACAGACCTTCCGCAGTGGACAGGCCCAGGAACGATGAGTGCCAGTACCTGTTCAGATCGAAAAGAGGTCTTGCGCACTCGACCGTCAGGAAGAGGAACACCGGCACGGCTGCCGCTTCGATCGTCCCGTTATATGCGCGCAGCGCTGCGATCACGACCGTGATCGATGAAGTGACCGAAGTCAGGATAAGCATCAAAGACGCGTTGCTGAGCGATATGCCCGTATTCTTTATCGATCTGCGCCAGAAGGAAGTCGCTTCTTTCTTCAGTATGCTGCCCATGCTCTTTTCCGCGTCGAGCGTCTTCAGGGTCGTGAGCCCCTGCACAGCGTCGATATACTGCGCAGTAAGCCGCGAGTAATCCGTCCAGTAATCGCCAATGTTCTTCTCGACGATAGGGATCGTCGCGATGGGGACTACCACGCAAAGCACCATCGCAAGGATCAGTATGACAGAAGTAAGCGGATCATACTGCAGCAGATAGAAGAACGAGAAGCCGCCGACTATCAGCACGGTGAACACCTGCGGGATGAAGCTGACATAAAAATGCTCCAGTGCTTCGACTCCGTCCAGCACCAGCGAAGTGAGCTCTCCGCTCCGCTTGTCGTTCATCTGTCCGGGGCCGAGCCTGAACATATGCTCCAGGACGACTGATCTGATCTTTCCCTTGATCTTCTGAGCCATGGTCTTCGTATATGACTCGTTTCTCATCATGAGCCAGCTCCTGATCAGTATCGCCGCCACTACTGCCGCCAGACGCGAAAACAACTCCGCCTTGTCCTGTGATCCGAATACCAGATTCACTATCTGCGCCATCAGCACAGCCTGGACAAGATATGTCGCGGAGATCACGAGGCCCAGCAGAGTCTTTCCTGCTATTTCTTTCTTGATATCGCTCAGGAATCCGAGCAGTCTTATATATACATTCATCCGGTCGTTTGATTTACAGTATTGATAACGGATGCTGCCTGAGCAGCATCCGCCATAATTATATGAGTACTATTCTATATTATCAATGAGATGTTCTCTGATCTTCTATTTGAACAGATCCGGATAGAATTCCTTCGAAAGTTTTTCTACCGTGTATGCCATCCTGTCTCCCGGAAGAACGCTCTCGAGCTCTATCGTAGCGAACTTTTCATTCTTGACGCAGTCGAGCTTCGACAGTACCGGGTTCGTCTTGATCTCCTGGATCTTCTCTTCGACTGAAGGCGAATCGTAGTCGTGGATGAGGATCACATCAGGTTCTCTCTTGATAGCCTCTTCGTAGCTTACTGTTATCCAGTCCTTTTCTTTCTGATCGTCGAATATGTTCTTGCCGCCGGCCTGTTCGATGAGAAGCGTCTCAAAGTTCGTTCCCGAGCATGTGAATACGCCGTCATTGCCGCTGTCATATACGAGGACTTTGACCGGCTCCTGGCCCTTGACCTTCTCCTGCACTGCAGCGATACGATCCTGCTGGTCCTTGATGAAAGCCTCAGCCTTATCCTCGATCTGGAATATCTTTCCGATCGCACGGATCTCGTCGTACTGCTGGTCGAGGGTCTTCGCCTGGTTGACCAGAACGTTCATTCCCTGCTTTTCGACTTCGTCGATAACTACGCCTTCTTCACCGATCTCCCAGTCGAGAGTGTAGATGAAGTCAGCTCCCGATGAAAGGACAGCTTCTCTCGTTGCGGACGAGTGATTGAGTTCCGGGATATTGTTGACGATATCCGCATACTCATCAAGAGGTCCTCTCGAATGGTTGACCAGGGATCTTCCGATCACGAGGTCGCCGAGTCCGAGCGCAGCGAAGAGCTCCGTGCAGTTCGGTCCGAGAGTCAGGACCTTTTCCGGCCTTTTGTCTACCGTGACTTCCCTGTCATAGTTCTTGACCGTTACGGGATAGCCTTCTGTGGATGCTGTCGATGCCTGCTCCTCACCGGAGCCGGATGTCGACGAGCCGCCGCATGCCGCAAGTGTCAGCATAGCCATGACTAAACACAGGACTATTGCGATCAGTTTTTTTGTTTTCATGTTTACCTCTCCTTTGCTGTTAAATGTGTTGTGACTCTTATTCTCTATGTGCGTGCGCATGATCGTCTCCGCCATGCGTATGTGTATATGTGTGTCCTTCTGCATCCGTATGTGTATGGGGATGCTCATGTCCCGGCGCGGGATGCGGATGTGAGTGCCTGTGCCCGTTATG
>CAMNNG010000074.1 GCA_946545145.1 uncultured Bacillota bacterium | reverse complement strand
ATCATGAAAAACCGAAAGGAAGCAGGATGAGGATCCCATACACCGAGACCATCGTTCAAAGGGAAATAAGAGAAAACCGCAAAGCCCGCAGCAGGAGGATCGACAAAGATATCGACCGCTACGGCCGCGACATACTCGACTCGGAAGAGCTCAAGGAAGCATTCAGACAGACGCATCATCTGTGGTCGACAGTCGGCGAGCACACCATGCGCGTCGCGCAGTCGAGCCTGAGGATCTGCTATGCGCTCAGGAAGCTCCGCATCAAAACGGACATACCCGAAGTCATAATCGGATCGCTCTGTCACGACCTCGGCATCCTGGGCCGCTATGACAAATATGATACCGAAAGGGAATGCCTCAAGGAGCATCCTCAGGCTTCAGTCAAAGTCGCAAGAGAGCTGGTCCCGGATCTTTCTGACAAATCGGCAGACATCATCGAAAGACACATGTGGCCCGCAGGAAGGAGCCTCATGCCTAACTCCATCGAGAGCGCGATCGTATCAGTCGCTGACAAGCATGTCGCCGTCAAGGATCTGATCAAAGGCAGCGAAATCAAAAATACCGGCATCAAAAACAAATTCAATGCCGGCAAGGAAAAAGTCAAAAGCAATATAATCTACGAAGATCCGCGCAGGCAGTAGCTATAGAAGCAGGCGCTGACTACAGCAGCTCGGCGAGGGATATCAGTTTCATCCCCTTCCTGCCTGTCACCGTCTCAGCGTGGAGCATAGAGCTGATCACCGCCTCTTCGACGGATTCAATGACTGCTCTGAATACTGTATCGAGACTTTCGTCGTGAAGCAGACCCATCTGCATCACGGCGTTTTTGATATAATGCGGTTTTCTGTTTGCCGTGGTGAAGGCCAGAGCGATCTCGCCGCTGCCGTTCGCCATGAAAGAGCCCGTCCTGCTGAGGCCGGTTATTGCGCGGCGCGCTATCCTCTTCAGCTGCCTTTCGCTGAGCGGGCAGTCCGTAGCGATTATGGTGATGCACGATCCCTTGTCCTTCTCGGACGGCCTTATCGTGCCGGACGGGTACGGGTTTTCAAAACGCGTGCCGACCGGGTCTCCCGCAACGATCAGATCTTCGAACTTCGCGTGGTTCGTCATGAGAAGAGCTCCGATGGTATACTCTTTTCCGTCCAGTTCGAATACGCGGGAAGCGGATCCTATGCCGCCCTTGAGGTCGTGGCACTTCATTCCCCTTCCGGCGCCTACAGCTCCCTCTTCAAAATCCGCGCTGCAGTTTTCAAGAGCCTCCCTCACGTTTTCTTCTTTGACGTGGAGGCCTCTCAGCTCGTTCAGCTCGCTGTCGTTGCATTCGAACACCACTGGGTTGACGCTTCCTGTGGTGTCGCCGATATCCTTGTTCTGCTCCAGCATGTATCTGACCAGAGCTTCAGACACCGTCCCGACGCTCAGCGTGTTCGTCAGCATCAGCGGAGTCTCGATATATCCCATTTCCTCGACTTCGACGAGGCCTGCGCTCTTCCCCATTCCGTTGAAAACTACGCAGGCAGCCATCAGCTTGTCGAGATATGTGTTTCCCTGATGCGGCTTCAGGGCGGTGACTCCCGTCTGCACCTCGCCGCATGCTATCGTCGAGTGACCGACCGTCACTCCTTCTACGTCACTTATCAGATTCTTCGGGCCGCTCTTCATACTGCCGATACGGATGTTCCATTTCTTATCGATTCCCATTTCGATATCCTCCATATGCCGCGCATATCCTGCGCCCTTGACTGTGCTATTTGATGATACCTCTCCTCAGTTTCATCTCTATTATCCTCTGAACGGATCTGTCTATCTGCTTTTCGCTGATCTTTCCGCTCTTTACGGCCTTTCTGATCGCGCGCTGCGTCTCGACCCTTCCCGTCGTCACGCAGAGCATGTCGTTTCCGGCCTTGACCGCTGCGACGGCAGCCTTGCCCGCGTCTCCTCCGACGAACTTTCTGATGCCTTCCATACCGAGGCCGTCAGTTATGATTACGCCGTCGAACTTCAGATTTTTCCTGAGATATTTGTGGACGTTCTTCGACAGCGACGCCGGCCTTTTCGAGTCAAAAGCGTTCACGATAACATGCGATACCATTATCATGTCGGTGCCGTTTTGTATGCCCTTTCGGAACGGCCACAGATCCCTCTTCTTGAAAGTAGCCAGCGATCTTCTGTCGCGGATGATCTTTCCGTGCGTGTCGCCGTTGCCGCCGTAGCCCGGGAAGTGCTTGAGGCAGCTGACGACGTTGTCCTTCTTCATCTGCTTCACAGTCCTCGTGATGAACTTCGAAGTCTTCTGCATGCTGGTCGAAAAACCTCTCTGATATATGAAGTTGCTGCTCCTGTACGGAACGTCAGCTACCGGAGCGAAGTTCGTATTGATCCCGAGCGACTTCAGGAACCTGTCCTTGCTCTTCGTATATTTCACGATGCCCTTGTAGCCGGACGACCTGTAGACCTGCCTCGGTGACTTGAAACTGCTCTTCCTGAACTGCCTGTAGAGAGAAGCCCTGACGACCGTGCCGCCCTCTTCATCCACGCCGATCAGCATATTCTTCTTCGACACCTTCTGGCACCTGGCTATCGTCCTTTTGATGGACGCCTTGCTCTTTCCCTTGAAGTTGTATCCGAACATTATGTATCCGCCGTACTGGTTATTCTTCGCGATGTCGACGATCCTCTTTTCGGGCATCTTGACGATCATCATCTGGTTGACCTTGTCGTAAAGACTCATCTTGCTGACGATCTTCGCTGCCCTGGCCTCGATCTCGGCGTCGCTCATTCCCGAAGACGCAGCGGCGTTTGCCGCCTTAGGAGTAAGCGAAAAGACAATGATCAGGCAGAGCATCAGCGCCGCCAGGCGGGAAATTCTTTTTCCCGCAGTTTTGTTTTTTTCAACTGATCCGTTCATTCAGCCAAACCTCTTCTTCATCGATATATTCATCTCATTTCCTCTGATTATATCAGAAACCTGGCGCCGTAAGAAGAGGCCGTTCTTTTTTACAAATATGTTCGCTTGTGTTAAAATTTTACTGATGAATAAAGGTTATACAGCAGGAACTGAAAACAGACTGACTCCATATCTCTCGCCAGTAGGCGCCTGGGCAGTCGCCCTCGGCACCAGCATAGGCTGGGGCTCTCTTGTAGTTACCAGCAACACATATCTGCTCCAGGCCGGACCTTTCGGTTCAGCCATCGGAACTATCCTCGGCGCGATCATCATGCTGGTGATAGGACGGAACTATCATTATATGATCAACTGCTATCCGGATGCCGGAGGTGCATACGCTTACTCAAAGCACGCCTTCAGCTACGACCACGGTTTCATCACCGGATGGTTCCTGGCGCTGACATATCTTGCGGTATTCTGGGCGAACGCCTCGTCTCTGCCGCTCTTCGCCAGATACTTTCTCGGCGATATATTCCGGTTCGGCTTCCACTACACGGTATTCGGCTACGAGGTCTACTTCGGAGAGGCCCTTCTTTCGATAGCGGCGATAATCCTTACGGCCCTGCTTCTGTCAAGATCCAGGATCCTCACATCCAAGCTCATGATCGTTATGGCGCTCGTGTTCACTGCAGGGATAACGATCTGCTTTGCTGCTGCCGTCTTCGGACTGGGCGGCTCCGGACGCGGATTCGATCCGGCCTTCATACCGGACAAGAGCATCCTCTCTCAGGTGATCCGCATCGCCTGCATTTCGCCGTGGGCCTTCATCGGTTTTGAAAATATATCACACGCTTCGGAAGAATACACATTCCCTCACAGGAAGGTGTTCAGGATACTTACGATCACTGTCATAACGACGACGCTTCTTTATATATTCGTCACGATGCTGTCGGCAACGGCTTATCCGCCGGGCTACGCAAGCTGGCTCGAATACATACAGGACCGCGACAATATTTCAGGGATCAACGGGCTGCCTGCTTTCTATGCTGCTTACTACTACATGGGAAGGCCGGGCATCATCATTCTGATGCTTTCGCTCCTGGCTCTGATCATCTCGAGCCTCATAGGAAACACACTCGCTCTGAGCAGGCTGTTCTACGCGTTTGCGAAAGACGACGTTCTCCCTCAGAGGTTCGCGAAGATAAATGACCGCAATATCCCGCAGAATGCAGTCATCCTCATAGCATGCATCTCGCTCTTCATCCCCTTCATCGGAAGGACGGCCATCGGCTGGATCGTCGATGTAACGACCCTCGGCGCCACCATCATCTACGGCTTCGTTTCGGCCGCGGCGATGAAGACAGCACGCGACCGCGGTGACAGCATCGAAAAAGTGACCGGCCTCATCGGACTCGTCATCATGGTGGGATTCGGAGCTATGGTCCTTCTGCCGACACTGTTCACGGACGAGAAGATGGCGACGGAGTCATACATACTCTTCACGGCCTGGGCGATCTTCGGCTTCATAGTATTCAGGTGGATACTTCAAAGAGACGCCAACAGGAGATTCGGAAAGAGCATTGTCGTATGGATAGCTCTCCTCTCCCTCGTTCTCTTCTCGGCTCTGGTATGGATGAGCCAGGCCACCCTCGTCTCGACCACGGACGCTCTTGAGAATATGCAGCAGTACTACATAGGAAGCGAAACATCTCCCGAAAAGATACAGGATGCAGCTGATCTCATGAACAGCCAGCTGGCTGCACTCAGGGCTCACAACGCGAGGATACTCATAACAGTCATCGTTATGTTCATCATCGGCCTCGCCGCAATGCTGAACAACTACTCGCTGATGATGAAGAAGGCCCGCGAGACCGAGGAGGCTCTCGGCGCTTTCATGAGTATAGCTAACAGAGACCCGCTGACGGGTGTCAAGAGCAAGCACGCTTATGCCGAGCATGAAAAGAAGCTCGATGAACAGATCGCGGAAGGCGCAGTAAGCGAACTCGCCGTGGTCGTCTGCGACGTGAACGGTCTCAAACATGTCAACGATACTCAGGGCCACAAGGCCGGCGACGCGTATATCTGTCAGGCGTCGGAGCTCATATGCAAACTCTTCTCGCACAGCCCCGTATTCAGGATCGGCGGAGATGAATTCGCCGTGATACTCAGAGGGGACGATTTTGAATCCCGCGAGTCGATACTCAAAACTTTCAACGAGCGCGTGGAATCCAACATATCCAGCGGCGACGTCGTCGTGTCAGCGGGAATATCAGAATACAAAAAAGGCATAGATGAAAACATCCATGCCGTATTCCAGCGCGCCGACCAGGTGATGTACGAACGCAAGAAAGAGCTCAAGGCCATGGGCGCAAGGACGCGCTGACATATGTCATCGCATCTTCTAGATACCATAAACCTTATTCAGCACTTCTGAAGTCTTTTTAAGATCGATCTCACATTCACCCTTGTCTGCTTTAAGCGGTATTATTTCATCGAATGAATAAATACGAGGAATAAAGTCCTCTTCATCGAATTGATAGGTTACAATTTGTTTCTTTTTCACATCTACCATCCAGTAAACCTTTACGCCCGCTTCCAGATATTTCTTGAGTTTCAGGGTCATATCCCTCTTCCTTGTTGATGGCGACAGGACTTCAATAACTATCTCAGGCGCGCCGTAAACACACTGTTCTCTTACTTTTTGAGTATCACAAACGACTGCGATGTCAGGTCTGATCATTGTTTTCTCATCTTTGTCCAACTGGACATCGATATCCACCATCACCATACAATCCTCTTCCTTTGCGGCTATGCAGCTGCTTATCCTGGCGACGATCTCTGAAATCATATACTGATGGAATGTTGTTGGTGATGGAGACATATCGTATATCACTCCATCTATCAGTTCCGCCTTCATGTCATCCGGAAGAGCATAATAATCATCTACAGTGTACTC
>CAMNNG010000073.1 GCA_946545145.1 uncultured Bacillota bacterium | reverse complement strand
TAGTCGCGCTTTCGGAAAAGACGGCCCGCGTGCCCGAGGCTCTCTACTATTACAGAAGGTACAGAGAGGGCTCGCTGATCGAGACTGCTTATGGCCGGAAGGACGGAAGGCCAGACCCGGGGCTCGGGACTGACGCGATGCGAAGCATGATTGCCGAGGCGAAGCGGCTCGGTATATATGAGAAATATGAGGATACCTTCGAGAGGGTCGTGAAGTACAGGCTGAGCGACATCATGGCGATGCAGTACCACAGGAGGAGTCCTGAAGAGTTCGCGAAGATGTCGTCGGACTTCAGATCTCTTATGAGCGAACTTTTCCCGGATGGGATGAACGGTGCTTATGCTGTGTGGGGAGGATACAACCTGAACAAGGCGCTGCTCCATCTTCCTGCATTGCAGGATCCGGACCTGAGGATGAACTTTTCGAGCATAGCTTCTCTGGCCGGTGAAAGGCCCATAGGTGATGCGCCCGGGCACAAAAACCGCTACAGGCAGATGATGCTGGAAAGGGAATGGACGCGCTCGTTCGCGGGCGTCCTCAGAGACAGGCGGCCTGAGTTTCTTTTCATGGACCTCCTCGAGGAAAGAAATCCGGTTCTCAGGACTGACGGCGGAGCTTATATAACTCTGAGCGATGCCTTCCTCGGATCTGACAGGGCGGACATGGCAGAGGTCGGCCATATATGTGAGGGAGAAGAACGAATCTCGCTTATGAGGTCAGCTGCAGAAAGCTTCGCACGAATGGCAGAGAGCTGCGCGCCGGATATGAAGATCGTCATTGTGAAAAACTACCTGGCCGAGCGCATAGGAGACATCATGGGCTCAAGGGACCATGACGATATATCCGAGATACGAAGAGTGAATAGCGAACTGAAAAAGTATTATGATATACTGATAGAGTGCATGCCGCATGCTTTGGTCGTGGAAACAGAAGAGTGCACTCCGTATATAACTGACGAAATGTATGAGTACGGCGCTCTGCCGTCTCATCTGAACGAAGTCGTGAACAGAAAGATCGCACGCGTGGTGGAGCGCGCACTGGAGAAATGATTGAGAGCAAAGTCAAAGTCTCGGTGATAGTGCCGGTATATAATACGGAAAAGTGGCTTTCTGAATGTCTTGAAAGCGTCCTTTCGCAGACGCTTACTGACATCGAAGTCATCGCGGTGGACGACTGCTCACCCGACGGAAGCAAGGCTGTAATGGAAGGCTTCGCGGTCCGCGACCCAAGGATGAGATGCATCTTCCTTGATGAGAACATGGGTCAGGGAAATGCGAGGAACATCGGCATCGAAGAAGCGAAGGGCGAATACATCTATCTTCTGGACTCAGACGATATGATAAAGCCTGACGCGCTTGAGAGACTGTGCGCCGCAGCTGATGAGCATGAGCTGGACGGGCTCTTCTTCGACTCGGAGGTCATATTCGACGATCCCGGGCTTGAGAGAAAGCACGCATCGTATCCTGCGGCGAGGAGCGGAAAGTACCCGGCAGAACCCGTAAGCGGACCCGGACTCTTCGAGCTCTTCATGGAGCAGGGCGAATGGACATGCTACATCCAGAGGCAGCTCTGGAGAAGAGACTTCCTGCTGCAGGAAGGAATACGCTTTCCGGTAAGACACGAGCACGAGGATGAGGTGTTCGCATTCGAGGCGCTTCTTGCGGCAGAGCGGGCGATGTACATACCCGAAAAGGCCTTCATCAGAAGGTACCGCAAGGGCTCCGTCATGACGAAGGATCCGGCCCCGGAGAACTTCTACGGGTACGCGAGGTGCATGACCGAGATGCTCACATTTCTGGATGAGAGGGGCATCAGTTCCAAGGGTGCTGACAGGAACATCGCGAGGATATATGAAAAACTGACGAGATATTACGCGTCGCTTTCGAAGGACCATGATCTTTCGGCTCTCTTTTCAGAGGATGAAAGACAGCTATATCTGTTCTTCGAGGCGTCGCAGAAGGCTTATCTGTACTATGCGGATCTTTCGCCGGAGCTTATTGAAAAAGCCCGCCGCGCGGGAAGCGTATACATATACGGTGCAGGAGTCATAGGAAAAAATGTGTATGAGGGACTTGCCCTTTCGGGCATTGCTGTCGAAGGCTTTCTCGTAACAGGGGGAAGCGAAGACGGAAGCGTAGTGAAGGGAAGACCTGTGAGAAGGTTTTCCCCGGCCGATCTGCCGGAGGACGCTTTCATCGTGATAGCTGCCGGAGAAGGATACAGGAGGGAGATAGAATGTGAACTTGAAGGAGCAGGCATAGAGTACTGCTATTACAGAAAGTGAAAAACAGCAATGGATAATATGGGCAAAAGGGTACTTATAACCGGAGGAGCAGGCTTCATCGGATCGAATCTCGCGAGGGATCTGATCAGTAAAGGATGCTATGTGATCTGCCTTGATAATATGTCGACCGGAAGGATGGAGAATATCGAGGACCTTCTGGATAACGATTCTTTCGCGTTCATCAGACACGATGTGAGAAAGCCGTTTCGCGTATCGGCAGACGAGATATATCATCTCGCATGTCCGGCGAGCCCGGCGGAGTATCAGAAGAAGCCGGTAGACACGCTGAAGACGTGCTTCCTCGGCTCGCTCAACGCTCTCGATCTCGCTTACAAAACGGGTGCGAGGGTCCTTCTGGCCGGAACGAGCGAGACCTACGGCGATCCTCTGGTGCATCCGCAGCCGGAAGACTACAGGGGTAATACGAGCAGCACAGGTCCTAGAGCGTGTTATGATGAAGGCAAAAGGGCGAGCGAAGCTCTCTTCTTCGATCATGGACGCCAGTACGGGACAGATATCTGCGTCGTAAGGATTTTCAATACATACGGACCTAATATGAGCCCCAACGACGGAAGGGTCATACCGAACTTCGTGACTCAGGCCCTTTCGGGTGACGATATAACTGTTTATGGAAACGGGACGCAGACGAGGAGCTTCTGCTATATCACAGACCTTCTGGCAGGACTCGAAGCGGCAATGGCCAGGAAAGACTTCAGAGGTCCTGTGAATCTCGGCAATCCGTCCGAAATGACGGTGAAGGATCTGGCTCATCTGGTGATCCGGCTTACCGGGAGCAGTTCGAAGATCGTCTACAGGGATCTTCCCGCAGATGATCCCTCAAGAAGAAGGCCCGATATCTCATTAGCTGAAAGAGAGCTCGGCTGGGCCCCTGTGGTCGGAGCCGAAGACGGACTTGGGATGACGATAGAATATTACAGAAAACAGATTGAAAATGATCAGCAATAGCTATTACGATTCGGATGAGCGCATAGCGAAGTTCATCCGTGAATGGAAAACAGAATACTACGATGAGATGATCAGCGGCGATGAGAGCAGGAAGCTCACCTTCCACCTCAGCAGGCTGAGGAATGCGCTTCTGTGCCGCTATCCGTTCGATAAAACAGGGAGCGCCCTTGAGATAGGCGCCGGCTTCGGCGCGCTCACGGGGCTTCTTTCCGATACATTTGGTCATGTCGATGCTGTATGCGAAACTCCCCTGAGAGCGGAGTGCCTCAGAGAGAGATACAGCCGCAGAAGCAACATTGACGTGACGCTGAGGCTTTCGGATGCGCTTACTGAAAAGAAAAAGTACGACTTTATCCTCGCGCTCGAAGAGCCGGATGAAGAGCCGTGGATAGTAAAGCTCGCAGCGGGAGCGGAGATGCTGAAAGAGCATCTGGACGATGACGGCGTTATGCTTCTTGGCCTGAGGGACGCTACCGCAAGAGAGCTCCTTACGAAGGTTCTGAAGACGGCCGGCTTTTACTATATCCGCGAATACTATCCGCTTCCTGACATCTGCATAACGCAGGAGATATATTCCCAGGACAGACTGCCGGATGCATCGTGCGCTTCGAGGATCGACTTCTTCTCGCCTGATGGAAGCGTTCCCGCCGAACGGTATGCGGCGGAGATAATTGGACGCGCTTCGGATGGAACATTTGCAGAAAGGCCGCCGTGCGTTCTGCTCGAATGCAGAAGAAGCGAACAGAAAAACCCGCTCTCTTATCTCTCCGTCACTATGGACAGGGACAAAGAACACGCCTCCTGCCTCACGTGCAGGGGTCCTGTTACGGAAAAGTCGGCTCTCTTCGCCGAAGGAGATGCGCATATAGGTCGGCAGGCGGAGAATCTCACAAAGCTCAGAGGACGCGGGCTTGGGATAGTCCCGGTCTCGGTTTCGGGCATGCTGAAAGGCCCGGAAGGAAGCAGGTTCATCATCAAGATGCCGACCGTTACGGGAAGGACTCTCCTCGACATACTTTCGGAGATAAAAGACCGCGATGAGATCATCAGACTGTTCGACAAACTATACGAAGACGTGATCGCTTCCTCGGACATAGCGCGCGAAGATGCTGAGCGGGGCCCGGTGCTGAAGACAGCTTACCTGGACATGATACCGGCGAACATCTTCTACAGCGGACCTGCGGATATGTTCACATACTTCGATCAGGAATTCACGAAGGAAAACGCTCCGGCATCGTTCGTGATGTACAGAGCGATAAGATATACATGGGGCGCTCTCCCTGTCCTCGAAGATGTCATGCCGATGCGTGAGATGATGGGGCGCTTCGGGATAGACGAGGTCACGGAGGCTTCCTTTGCGGAGGAAGAGGACGCGATGACCGCGAAGGTCAGAAACTGCGAGCTCTACAGTCAGCTGTTCGCATGGAAGAAGGAGACTGCTCCTGAGATCTTTGAACCGGATCCGCTCCACAAAGCAGTGAGAAAGGTCCAGCTCGATCTTCTGAAAAAGCTCGACACGGTCTGCGAGATCTATCACCTCAGATATATGGCAGTCTTCGGCACGATGCTCGGAGCTGTCCGCGATGAGGGGATGGTGCCGTGGGACGACGATATAGATATAGCGATGCCGAGGATCGATTACGACAGACTCTGCACCGTTGCGGCCGAGGCGTTTGAAAGACCGTACTTCCTCCAGACGCCGGAGAGCGATCCGGAGTGCTTCTACGGAGGATACGCAAAGCTCAGAAATTCTGACACGACAGCTGCGGAATGGTTCAACGAAGGAAAGGACTGCAACCAGGGGATTTGGATAGACATCTTCCCGCTCGATGACTGCGCGGCCGATGAGGAAGGACTGAAGGACCAGCAGAGAAAAGTCTATTTCAGACAGAGGCTGCTCTATGCCAAGCGCTATCCGCTGTGGGCGAACAGGATGATAGACTCCGACCCGAAAAAGCTGAGCCTTTACTACATCCTCTCATCGAAGAAGTCCGACAAGAAGATGTGCAAGGACCTCTACAGGGCATGCACGAAGTATCCGATGAGCGGGTATCTGACTATATTCGCGTGCTACTACTCCTGGAGGGGGAACAGGAACCTCTTCAGGGCCGATGATATAAAGCATCTCGTAAGGGTGCCGTTCGAAGATATGACGATACCGGTGCCTGAAAACTACAAAGAGTGGCTCGAAAAGAGATACGGAAAGAGCTTCCTTGCCAGGCCTCCGAAGGAGAGGAGAAGCCCGCACCACGAAGCGAAGTACGATCCGGAAAAGCCATACAAACTCTATGTGAAGACCGCTCCGAAAGAAATGGCGCCCGGCGGCGAGGGTGAATCAGATGAGTAAGCAGAAAAAGTACGAAACAGGATATCTGATGGGTGTCTTTGACCTCTTCCACACGGGCCATCTCAATCTGATCGAGATGGCTGCCAAAAGATGCGACAGGCTGATCGTCGGCGTCCTTGCAGATGAGATAGTAAGGGAGCAGAAGGGCGCTCTTCCGATAGTTTCTCTTGAAGACAGGATGAGGATCATCGGAGCTCTTGAGGCCGTGGATGAGGTCGTACCTGTAACCGACGGGATCCTCTCGAAAGTAAGGGAGTTTCACC
>CAMNNG010000072.1 GCA_946545145.1 uncultured Bacillota bacterium | reverse complement strand
AGGGCCGGAAATGTGAGAAAAGGAGAAACCCCCAAATGAGCGAGATAAAACTGGAAAGAGACAAGGACGGTCTGGTTCGCGACATGACCCAGAGCAACATCAAGGTGAAGCCAAGGTATACACCCGAAGATGTTGCAGACATCGATTATGATCAGAAGATCGGCGATCCGGGACAGTTCCCGTTCACAAGAGGTCTTTATGAGAACATGTACAGAGACCGCCTGTGGCTGAAGAGCTTCATCGTAAGTTACGCGACGCCGGAAGAGACGAATGCGGCCTTCAAGTCGTACATCAAGAACGGTCTCAACGACCTTCGCCTGCTGGCTGACCTGCCGACACAGTCAGGTATCGACCCGGATCATCCGGCTGCTTACAACAGCATGATGTGCGGCGGCGTTGCTGTATACGGCATGCCGGTATTCGACAAGATGCTCGAAGGCCTGCCGCTTGAAGGAGTAACTTATGAGCTCGCTCACTCCAACGTATCAAGTTCGATCTACAGCCACGCGTGCCTCGTCTCCAAGATGAGAAGAGAAGGTCTCGATCCGACGAAGCTTCGCGGAAACGGCATCTGCGACCCGATCAGAGCGATCCTCGTTTACGGTTCGCCTGACTGGCCGACAGAGATCAACCGTCAGATCTGCATCGACCACGTTGAATACACAATAGACAATACGCCGAAGTGGAAGGCAGCTGCTCCGAACGGAGTAGACCCGCAGCAGGCAGGAATGCCGATCATTCAGGAAGTCGGCGAAGTCATCGCTGTACAGTCTGCCATCATAGCCGACCTCGAGAAGAGGGGAAAGACGATCGATGATTACGGTCCTGTAGTCGTGGCGCTTGACTCAGAGATCGACTTCTTCGAGACGATCTGCAAATTCAGAGCTGCAAGAAGGCTCTGGGCTGAGGTGGCAAGGAACAGATTCGGCGCGAAGACGAAGAGAGCCCAGCTCCTCAAGATCGGTATCAGAACTTCCGGTCTGTCACTGCAGAAGCAGAAGCCGCTGAACAACGCTTCCAGGATCACGATGGAGATCATGGCCAGCGTACTTGGCGGAGTCAACTCTCTGGATGCTTCCAGCTTCGACGAAGCCATCGGCCTTCCGTCGGAAGAAGCCCGTATGTTCAACCTCGACACACAGCACATCATCACGCACGAAGCGGGCATCCCGCTGGTTGCTGACCCGCTTGGCGGCTCGTACTATGTAGAGGCTCTGACGAACTACATCGTCGAGGAAGTCTACAAGTATCTCGATGAGATCGAAGAGCGCGGCGGCATCTACGAGTGCCTCGAGTCCGGATGGCTGAACTACGTAATGGAAGAAAACCGCCTGAGAGTACAGCACGAAAAGGAAAACGGCGAGAGACTGATCATCGGCGTCAACTCCTTCCAGGGTGAAGAAGGCCCGATCAACAACGCCATCTCGAACTGCGCTTACATGCCTCCGACTGAAGAGGACAGAGAGAACCGCATCAAGGAAGTCATCGAGTTCAAGAAGAGCAGAGACTACAGCGTCCTCGGACCTAAGTTCAAGACTCTCTACGATGTCGCCAAGGCCAAGGAGAACGTATCCGAAGCCATCATCGACGCTGTCGGCGACGGCATGACGATGGGTGAGATGGTAGGCATCATCCGTATGGCTTACGGCCTGGGATACGATCCGTTCTCGATGATCGAGACGCCTGACTACATCGTTGACGCTCTGGGAGTAGAGTAAGCAGATTGTGAGTCAGTAAGCAGAAAGCTGCAGATAATATTGGTATATGATTCCGGCGGGGCTCCGGCCGCGCCGGGCAGAAATGATAAGAAAAAGGAAGAAGAAAAATGAGCGATAGAAAAGTAAAAGTAATGATAGCTAAATGCGGATGCGACATCCACGAAAGAGGCGCGCTGACGATGCTGAACGTATTCCGTGATGCAGGATTCGAAGTCATCTACACAGGAAGATATCAGTCTGAAGAGGGCGTTGCTAAAGCTGCCATCGACGAGGACGTCGATATCATAGCTGTATCCGACCTTTCGGGAAGCCTCGTCATCATCTGCAGGAAGATCCTTGCGGCTCTGAAAGCTGAGGGAGTCGACGACATCAAGATGATGTGCGGCGGACTTCTGAGCGATCAGGACGAAAAAGATCTCTACGACATGGGCCTCTTCGCCGTAATGGGAACAGGTTCACCTGTACAGGCAAGTGTTGACGCTATCAAGGAAGTAATGGGGATCGAATAACAATGGATGAAAAAAGGATAAATGAAGCTCTCGAAGGACTGAAGAAGAAGCAGAAGAGAGCTTTGTCCAGAGCGATATCGATCGTCGAGAACCATGAAGACGGAATGGAGCTCGTGCTCGAGCACGCTTACAAAAACATGAACGACAACGCTCTTCTGATCGGCATCACCGGTCCGGGCGGCGCAGGCAAGTCCACATCGGTCGACAAGATAATCGAAGAGTTCAGAAAGCGCGGTATGAAGGTGGGCGTCATGGCCGTCGACCCGAGCTCGCCGTATACGGGCGGAGCTTTCCTCGGCGACAGGATCCGCATGTTCAAGCACAGCTCGGATGACGGAGTTTACATCAGGAGCTTCGGAAGCCGCGGCGCTATGGGCGGAATCTCCGAAGGCACGAAGAACGCGCTCTACCTCTTCAAGAACTTCGATTTCGACGTGATCCTCATCGAGAGCCTCGGCATCGGTCAGGACGAGACGGAGATAACGAACTTCGTCGATGTCACGGTAGTCACGGTAGTTCCGGGATTCGGCGACAGCGTCCAGATCGCGAAGGCCGGCATGCAGGAGATCGCGGACATATTCGTCATCAACAAGGCTGACAAGCCTGACGCGCAGGCTTACTACAACCAGATGAAGGAGCAGCTCCTCAGCATCCCTGAGGAGATCAGACCTCTTCTGATGACGACTATAGCCACGACAGGAAAGGGCATACCTGAGATGGTCGACGCTCTGATCGACGTCGGAAACCGCCAGCTCGGAAAGCGTGCGCAGAAGGAAGCTGCAAGGGTGCGCCACGAGATCAGATCGCAGGCTATGGACAGGATCATGGAAAGGATCGACGGCGACGTTGAGACTCTTGCGGAAGCTGTTCTTGAAAGGAAGATGACTCCGTTCAGAGCGGCTCAGATGATCGATGAAAAAGTAGATATCAAGTAGCGACATAAGGTATTATGGAGCAGGCGCCGTGTCCTCAGGCGTCTGCTCTTTTGACACACGAAAGAAGGAAAGATCATGGAAAGAGAAGAAGGATACGAAGGATTCGTACACGTATATACAGGAAGCGGCAAGGGCAAGACGACTGCGGCCATCGGCATAGCCATGAGGATGGTCGGAGCCGGCGGAAAGGTCCTCTTCATGCAGTTCATGAAGGGCCAGGCTTACAGCGAGCAGAAGATACTGAAGAATATGGCTCCGGACCTCATCTGGGAAGCGATCGGAAAGCCGTTCTTCGTCGCAAAAGAAGGAACGATATCCGAAGAGGATCTCGCTTCCTACGGCGACGGCATCGTGGTCTTCCCGCCGGGCGAGCCGCCTCAGATCTACGTCGACATGGTGGCCGACGGATTCGAGAGGGCTGCAGCGGCGATGGCATCCGGTGAGTATGATATGGTTGTCCTCGACGAGATCAACTGCGCGATGTACTTCGAACTGATCTCGAGCGAGACTGTCCTGGAATGGATAAGAAACAAAGCGAAGAAGACAGAGGTAATCCTCACAGGAAGGATGGCTCCGCCAGAGATCATCGAGGCCGCTGATCTTGTTACTGAGATGAAGGAAGTAAAACACTACTTCGCTTCAAAAGGCATCACGTCCAGGAAGGGCGTTGAGAATTAGTAAGGAAAACAAATGGCAGAGGGAAATATAGTGAAACAGTATGATAATCCCGACCCCTGCGTTTCTATCCTCATCATAGACGATGAGGATAGAGTTTTGCTTGGTCTTCGGGGAAACAGCGAGATAAAACCGGGAAAGTGGTGCCTGCCGTGCGGATACATAGAAGGTACCGAGACGATAGAAGAGGCAGCAAAGCGCGAGGTCATGGAGGAGACCGGCATCGAGATCGAGCCGGTAAGCATAGTCAACGTGACGAGCAACCATTTTCCTGCAGAGCGCTATTACGGAAAAGAAGAAGCAGAAAGGCTGGGAAAGAAGTGGTATACTTCTCTTGTTGTCGTCATCCTTGCAATGCCTGCAGGACCCGATACGAGGGCAGGGGATGATATAGTGGACACCGGATGGTTCGATCTTGATGATCTTCCTGATATGGCTTTCCAGGCAGATCTTCACATCATCGGGCAGTACCGCAAATACGGATGGGACTTCGGCGTGCCGTTCGAAAAGACGACGGTCGAATTCTTTGAGGAAGAGTAACAGAAAGGGCAAAATCAATGAAACTGATAGAAGCAGCTGAAGCTGCCGAACTGATAAAAGACGGAGCGAATATAGGGACGACGGGCTTTCTCTACGCCATGGTCTGCGACTACGTATTCGAGGCCATTGAAGAGCGCTTCGAAAAGACGGGCCATCCCAGGGATATAGAGCTGACATCGTTTTCGGGTCTCGGTCTCAAGGTTGATGGTACAGGTCTCGACAAGTTCGCTCATCCCGGCCTCATCCGCGGCGCGAGGATAGGTCACATGCTCTGGTCGCCGAGGCTTCGCAGGATGATAACGGAAGGCGAGATATACTGCAATATCTATCCGCTCGGCTGCCTCACGCAGCTCGTAAGAGACATGGGCGCGGGAAAGCCGGGGATAATAAGCAAGATCGGACTCGGAACTTTCATCGACCCGAGGATAGAGGGCGGAAGAGCCAATTCCGTGACGAAGACGGATACGGCAAGGCTGATGGAGATAGACGGAGAAGAGTATCTTTATTATCCGAAATTCCCTATCGATGTCGCCATCCTGAGGGGAACGAGCATCGATCCGAGGGGCAACGTCACGATGGAAGACGAGGCCATGCTGATGGACGCTATGAGCTACGCCAGGGCCGCAAAGCAGAACGGCGGCATCGTCATCGTGCAGGTGAAGAGGCTCGCTGAAGAGGGTGAGCTCGATCCAAGAAGCGTGCAGATACCGGGAGTGATGGTGGACTACGCCGTCATCGCGCCGGAAGAAAAGCACCTTCAGACGGCTTCTACTGTATATAACGCCGGATGGGCACAGCGGGAGAGAGTGGAACTTGAAGAGATAGCTCCTGCTCCTCTCAATGTCAGGAAAGTAATAGCCCGCCGGGCCGCGATGGAACTGAAGAAGGGCGATGTGATCAACCTCGGCGCCGGTATACCGGAGGTCGTAGGAGCAGTTGCCGCGGAAGAAGGTTTTGCAGATGAGATAACGATGACCGTTGAATGCGGTCATGTCGGCGGCCTTCCAATGAGCGGTATCGACTTCGGAGCATGCTACAACCCTGACTTCGTGACGACGGCCGTAAGCCAGGCTGAATGGTACGACGGCGGCGGACTCGATATCGGGATACTGGGCTTTGCCGAGGTCGACAGAGACGGAAGCGTCAACGCGTCGAAGTTCGGCACTGTCGTCGGTCCGGGCGGATTCATGGATATAGCGACAGGCACGAAGAAGATCGTATTCGCCGGCACATTGACCGCCTCAGGACTCGAAGTCAGTATATCCGGTGGAAAGGTAACGATCCGGAACGAAGGAACAAAGAGAAAGCTCGTTGCCGATGCGGAGCAGATCACATTCAGCGGACCGCAGGCACTGGTGAACGGACAGGACGTCATGTACATTACCGAGAGAGCCGTATTCAGACTGACCAATGAGGGTCTGGTCCTGACGGAGATCGCTCCCGGGATAGATCTTGAAAAGGAAGTACTCGATCAGATCGGATTTGAAGTAAAAGTATCACCGGATCTTAAAGAAATGGATCCGAGGATCTTCATGGAAGACAAAATGGAGCTCAGCATATGATCTGAGAT
>CAMNNG010000071.1 GCA_946545145.1 uncultured Bacillota bacterium | reverse complement strand
CCGGCAGACCCGGCGAACCCAACCGATCCAACCGACCCGACAGATCCCACAGATCCGGGACAGACGGACGATCAGGGCGGAGCGCAGGATCAGGGCGGTCAGACAGGCCAGTAATCAGACAGGCCGGTAAGATCAAAGAACACAGAGCCTCACCGGAAAACGGTGAGGCTCTTTTAATGTGAACTTACAAAAAATGGATATACAGTATTGAAAAAGATATACCAATATGGTAATATATACCATGTAAATAATTGGTAATGCTCCATGGGCCCTCAGGAAGCTGACGACAGAGATAATGCGAAAGCGGGGTGAAAGGATGAGTATAATACAGATCAAAAAACTGATGATGATAGAGCTCGAGAAGGAGTGCAGGATGCTGGCTTACCTTGAACGGCGGAGGAAAGAGGTGCCGGAGGGCAGCCTGCAGGTCAAGTACATCAACAATGATGAATACTACTATCAGGTGATCAGTGACAAAGGCAGCTACGTATACATCAACCTCGACCCGGAAGTTGCGCTGCAGAAAAAGTGCATGGAGGACCTGGCCGAAAAGAAGATCATCGTCCACGGTGTTCCCATCCTGAGGAAAAACATAGACGCAATGGAAAAGTGCGTAGGCAAGCTACGCACTTTCGATCACCTTGAGATAGGTCTCTATTAGATCAGGATGAGATCAGAGACCGAGTGTTTCGGGCTTGCGGAGTTTCTGGTGTTTGAACACCGGGACTCCGTATTTTTCTCCGATGGCTCTGGCGAGATTCTTGAAGTCCGCCTTTGCCTTGTCGTGCATGACTACTGCATCGATGCCTCCGTCTATCGCTTCGACGCAGCTGACTGCTTTCTCGAAACCTTCTTCCGAGCCGTAATCGCCGGTCACGAGCCACTGGTTCGCGAGGATGTGCGAGACGCCGAAACTTTCGACTCCGCCGTCAGTGCCCTCCCAGTCGGTGAATACCGCCTGAGCGAAGTTGGGGTCGAAGTGGACTCCGCCGACGCAGAGAAGGTTGTGGACCTTTGCGCCGTCGTCTTTGAATATCTCGAACAGCGAGCGGGTAAGCGCCCTGCACGCGGTGACGTCATCCCAGCTCGAGGGGTCGCTTCCTACTTCGATGTCCACGATGGGCACGGGGTACTCGACTATCAGCTCCGGTTTCCCGACGCCGTTATGGACGCCTGACCAGTGCGTTCCCTCCGTCGATACGGAGTAGTGATCATAGCCCAGATCATCGAGGTGGCGGCGCATGGAGCGCATGATGTTTCTCATGAAGCGCGGGGCGCCTTTCGAGAAATAGCCTGAATCCATGTCACCGATCGAGTGGCATGTAAGCACATTCGGAACGGCAGCAGCGCCTTCGTGCCACGTGACCATACCGGCCATATCGAAATCGGCGAAGTGCTCGTTCATGAAGGGCAGGTATCTGTCGTAGTCGCGGCAGATAGCTATATCTGTCGGTACAAGCCAGTACTCGTGCTCTCCGTCTTCGTATTTGAATACCTGTTTGCCATCGCACTCGAAGCCCGCCGGTACTTCGAGATATCCCTCCTCTTTGAGGATATCCCAGACATGTCCGGTAACGTGGCCCCAGTCGGGGTCGGCGCAGATGTAGTAAACGACTCTCATTACTCTTCCTCCTTATGTTGTATTTCTTTTAGATAATATATTCGTTGGAGAGAAAAGTAAAGAGGACAGCGCATAAGTGCGCGGTCCTCTTTTGATGGTTATCTCACGATGTCCAATCATATGGCGATCATATATTGATCATGCTTTTTCCGGTTCCGGCAGCAGTTTCGTCATGCTGTACAGTCCGCTTACTATAGTCGACGAATTGTGCAGCAGGGCCGATGATGCCGGCTGAAGGATGCCTGCGACTCCCAGTCCGATCAGCGAGGCGTTGAATCCGATGATGAAACGGTAGTTCCAGTGGATGCGCTTCATCAGGCGGTTCGAAATATCCTTGAGGATCAGAAGCTGCCTGAGGTCTTCCGACGATATCGTTATGTCGGATACTTCGTTCGCGATCGCAGCTCCGCTCCTGATGGCTATGCCTGCATCAGCTTCGGAGAGTGCAGGTGTGTCGTTGACTCCGTCTCCTATCATCACGACCTTTCTTCCGGCCGCGTGCTCATGCTTGATGAACTGCGCCTTGTCTTCCGGCATGACCCCGGCGTGGTATTCGTCGAGGTCGAGCTTTGCCGCGATGGCCGCCGCTGTCTTTTCGTTGTCGCCCGTCATCATGCAGACGCGCCTGAATCCCAGATCGTGCAGCCTTCTCACGACTTCGGCCGCTTCCTCGCGCAGCGGATCGGTGATGCAGATGGCGCTCATCAGGATGCCGTCTACAGCAAGATAGAGCTGTGTGTACTCGGCGGGGATAGAATCGAGTTTTTCCTGCTCGCCTTCCGGCACCCGGCTTTCTTCATCTTCGAAAACGAAGTGATAGCTGCCGATGATCGCGCGTTTTTCCTCGATCTTGCTTGCGATGCCGTGTGCTACGACATATTCGACGCTTGAGTGCATCTCGTCATGAAGGACTCCCCGCTCCTCAGCATGTTTGACGACGGCATTTGCCATCGAGTGCGGGTAGTGCTCTTCAAGGCAGGCTGCGATCCTGAGGATCTCCGTTTCGTCGGCTCCGCCGAAAGGCACGATGTCGACCACTGTCGGGCATTCTCTGGTAAGCGTGCCCGTCTTGTCAAAGACGATGGTATCCGCCTCGGATACGGCTTCGAGGAATTTTCCGCCTTTGACCCTTATGTCGTTTTCGCCGGCTTCTTTGATAGCCGAGAGGACCGAAAGCGGCATGGCGAGCTTGAGCGCGCACGAGAAGTCCACCATCAAAAATGACATGGCGCGGGTCACATTGCGCGTCAGAAGAAGGGTCAGCGCAGCTCCGGCAAGAGAGTACGGAACGAGCCTGTCCGCCAGGTGGAAGGCTCTTGACTCAGTGTTCGACTTGAGTTTTTCAGAGTCCTCTATCATGCGGACGATCTGATCGTACTTTCCTTTTCCGGAGGCCTTTGTGACCTCTACGACGCATTCGCCTTCATCGACGACGGTTCCCGCGTATACGTAGCCGCCGGCTTCTTTCGGCACGGGGATGGACTCCCCGGTCATGGACGCCTGATTGACGGTCGCCGTTCCCTCTATGACCTTTCCGTCGAGCGGCACTACATCTGAGGTACGTATGATGATGTGATCGCCTGCTTCGACGCTGGAAAGATCGACGAGAAGATCGCCTTCGTCCGGCGTCCTGAGCCATACTTTATCTACTTTCAGCGACAGCGAGCGCGCGAGATCGTCGACCGATTTCTTATGCGTCCACTCTTCAAGCAGCTCGCCTGCGTCCAGCAGGAACATTACGGAGCCTGCTGTTGAGAAGTCGCCGCGAAGCATCGATGCCGTGATCGCTACAGCATCCAGAACGGGTACTTCGAGCCTCCTGTTCATCAGGACCCTGGCTCCTTTCCCTATATATCCGATGCTGCGCATCAGCGTCCATGCGGTATCGAGAGGTGCGGGGAAGAATATGCGCCTGAAAAGACGCCCCGCGATAAGCGAAAAGAGACGCGACCTGTAGTACCTGCCGATCTCCCGTCCGTTCTGCTCCGGAACGAGCGCGCGGATATCTTCATCGAAATACGAAAAAGCGGAAAGATCTTCAAGGATGCGGTCCCTGATCCCGCTTCCGCTTTTGTATCTGATCGATACGCTCCCGGAGTGTTCGAATATCTTCGCCTTGGTTATATACGGTTTTCCCGCAAGATAAGAATCAAGGATGTCGGCTTCTTCGGCCGTCATCCCTTTGCGGCCGGGCATGATGCGCATCCTGCCCGGAGATTCATGAACAAGAACGTATCTCATACTGCGGCTCCGGCAGGCTCAGCTCCGGCATCCTTTGCGGCCTGCTCAGCTGCTTTGCACTCTTCTTCGGCTGCTGCGAGGACTGCCTTTGCTTTCTCGACTTCCTTAGCCTTGATCTCTGCTTTGTGCTTTGCCTGGATCTCCTCTGCGTCAGCAACTATATCGTCGCAGTTCTCGCGGATCGTATCAGTCACTTCGAGGACCTTGTCCTTTCCGCGAAGATATGCTGCTGTGCAGCATGTGTAAACTTTTTTAGCCTCATCGCTGGAGAGTATCGACACTCCCACTGTTCCTGCGAGGAAGCCTGCTGCTGAAAATGCAAGTTTTCCCCATCCCATGGTTTTTCCTCCTTTTATCCTTAAAATTTTTTATTTTATACCGGGTATACATCAATTGTATTGAGTTAGTTTTCGCTATTGCTACTCCAAAAAGACACTGTTTTGCGCAGCCGCAAATATTGACAGAAACGCTGAAAATTGGTAAACTGAATGTGTTCGGTGAATCAATTCGCTGAAACAGCCTGCTTACCGCAGGCCGCTCTGAAAATGTATATGAAAGACCCCGCAAGTCAGAACATAGAACCGGTATAGAAAGGTGGACAGGAATATGGATATAGTAAGCGAATACAGATCGAAGCTGAAAACGCCGGATGAGGCGGTGAAATGCATCAAGTCGGGAGACTGGGTGGACTACTCTGTGGCGATAGGTTTTCCTCAGCTTCTCGACGAAGCGCTCTCAAGGAGGGTGGATGAGCTTACTGATGTAAAGATCAGAGGCAATCTCATCTTCGGCCCGATCAAGGCGGTCGAGGCAGACCCGGAAAGAGAGCACATCATCTACAATTCGTGGCATCTTTCGGGATATGAGAGAAAGCTCTGCGACAGAGGGCTGTGCAACTATATCCCGATGATATTCCGCTTACTCGGCCAGTATTACTTCCACTTCTGCGATGTCAACGTTGCCATGATGGCCGTCCCGCCGATGGACAAGCACGGCTACTTCAACCTGTCGTGCAGCACGGGCGTGGCCAAGGCGATACTCGACAAAGCCGACGTGATCATCCTTGAGATCAACGAGCACCTGCCGAAGGTCTTCGGAGGCTTCGATGAGGTCATCCACATCAAGGATGTCGACATGATAGTCGAAGGCGAGCACGGACCTCTTCCTCAGATGCCGGTTCAGGAGCCTTCGCCTGAGGACGTTAAGATCGCGGAGTATATCGCGGAAAGAGTCAATTCCGGCGGCGTCATCCAGCTCGGCATAGGCAAGATGCCGACGGTCGTAGGAAAGCTCCTCGCCGATTCGGATCTTAAAGACCTCGGTATGCACACGGAGCTTTGTACGGATGCTTACGTGGACCTCTACGAAGCGGGCAAGCTGACGAACGAGCTCAACACGAAGCACAGAGGCAAGGGCATGACAGGTATCGCATTCGGCTCGCAGAGGCTGTACGACTGGATCGACCAGAACCCGGGAGTCGCCTTCGCGCCGCTCGAGTACGTCAATGCGCCGAGGATCATCGGGCAGATCGACAACATGATATCGATCAACAACTGCCTTGCGATCGACCTTTACGGTCAGGTCTGCGCGGAGAGCGTGGGCCTCAGGCAGATCAGCGGCACAGGCGGCCAGCTCGACTACCTGACGGGCGCTTCGATATCGAAGGGCGGCAAGGCGTTCATCTGCATGACGTCGACATATATCGATCAGGACGGACAGAGAAAGTCGAGGATCAAACCGTTCTTCAACGGCGACATCGTCACCGACCCGAGAAGCCAGACGTATCTTCTCGTCACGGAGTACGGCGTCGTGAACCTCGTCGGCAGGACGACCTGGGAGAGGGCCGAGATGCTGATAGGCCTCGCTCATCCTGACTTCAGGGACGAGCTGATAAGAGATGCCGAAAAGCAGGGCATCTGGAGAGGCTCAAACAAGAGATAAACTCATCCCCAATAATATGCTATAGCGCAGGGCCCCGCTTTGGATAGGGAAGCGGGGCTTTTGCCTGTGCGCTTTTGGGCGAAGCCGGCCGGCAATATGGTATAATAAGCAAAGACGGGTATTGAGAGGAAAACTGATGGGAGGATGGAATGGAAGATAACAGATACGAAA
>CAMNNG010000070.1 GCA_946545145.1 uncultured Bacillota bacterium | reverse complement strand
ATGGTCGGAGAGACAGGATTTGAACCTGCGGCCACCTGACCCCCAGTCAGGTGCGCTACCAAACTGCGCCACTCCCCGCCGTTTGCTGTGCAAATAGTATACTACCCTATTTTCAGTGATTTTTCAATAGCGGATTTTCAGCAGTTGTATTCAGCAGTTTCCTGTATACACGTATTTCAACTGCTCACGCGCGGCCTCCGCAAGCCTGTACACCAGACCGACATCCGTCGCCGGTCTGTCCGTCATATGAAACTGCGGGAAGAACCTGGATATATGAAGCGGGATGTCCGCATCAAGCCCGGAGATCCACGCCGCCATCTCTCTCATCTCATCTTCACTGTCATTCTCGCCCGGCACTATCAGCGTCGTCAGCTCGACATGACATACTTTGACTGCTTCCTCTATGAAGCGCATGACCATCTGCCGGTTTCCGCCGAGCACATCTTCATAATACCTGTCCTTGAAGCCTTTGAGGTCTATGTTCATCGCGTCGATATGCGGCGCCAGCTCCTCGAGCACCGAAAGATCCGCTGTGCCGTTAGTGACCAGCGCGTTCACCATGCCCGCCTCGTGCACGATCCTCGCCGTGTCTCGAACGAACTCATATCCGACCAGCGGCTCGTTGTAGGTGAAGGCTATGCCGATATTGCCGCGGTCCCGCGTCTGGTAAGCAGCATCAGCCAGCTCTTCCGGCGTCACTACCACTGTCCGCCCGTCTGCTTCTGCGGCTTTCGCACCGGCGCCGGCGCCTGCAGCCATCCGCATCGCACTATCGGACCATGAGATGCTGCTGTTCTGGCAGAACGGGCACCTCAGATTGCAGCCGTAGCTTCCGGCCGACAGGATCATGGAGCCCGGCCTGAACCTGGCAAACGGCTTCTTTTCTATCGGATCGAGAGCAAGCGAAGAGAGCCTGCCGTAATTGGCAGCCGTGACTTTGACCTGCCCGTCCGGTCCCGCCTTGACGGCCGTCCTCGCGCCGCAAAAGCCGAGTCCTCCCTCGGGTATATCACAATGCCTGAAGCACACGCCGCACTTTGCCATTCCGCTTACTGCGCCTCCTATCCGTGTCTGATGACTTCAAATCTCTCAAGATGGCATTCTTCGAACGCATAGATGTTCGCTTTTTTCTTTGCTATCTCCACCTGCTGCTCAGGCGTATCGATGCCGTCGAGGTCAGGAAGCAGAAGGCCTCTCTTTCCGCCAGACGTCACGATGACGCCGTATCTTTTCACGTCGAGTTCGTCTATCGAGCTTATCGGCTCCGGTTCGCCGAGAACGTCGACGCTGATCTCGAGCCATTCGAGTTCTTCAGGCGTGATCTTCGGGAACCTCGGATCTCTCAGAGCTGCAGTCGCCGCATTACCGGCGATCTCATCCGCCACGCTGCTCCTGGTCGGACCTATCGTTCCCATGCATCCTCTGAGCTCGCCGTGCTCGTGGATCGACACGAAAGTGCCGGCCTGCTTCTTAGTCATTTCGTCCGGCAGTTCCTCAAGAGGCGGCACAAGGTCATCTTCTGCAAGCGCTGCTGCGGTCGGGTTGAAATACCGTCCCGTAACGCATGCCTCGACTGCTGCCCTTGCCAGTTTCACATATTCATCTTCCGCTTCGCGTTTTGCCGACATACCGGCGCGGAGTTTTTCCATCCACCTGTCCAGAAAGCGCCTGTCTTCGCGCAGTACCGGTTCGGCAGTTTCCTGATCCGCCTGCTTCGGATAGAAAGTGCATATACCGTAACCGACTCCGGTCACGTCCTGATGAGCCAGCTTTTCCGCCCTGACATCTACTCCGTCGAAGGCTCCGGCCATTATGACGAAAGACCTGTGCCCGCACTCAGCGGCGCGGTCGCAGAACGAGCTGTCGAATTCGAAGAGCTCTCCGAAGGCAGCCCTTCCCATAACGTCCATGATGCGCTCATCATACACCGGTCCCTCTTCAGCAAATCCGTAAGGACCGTAGTCCTGAAGCTTGTGCGAAAGATCACCACTGGCGACGAAGACCGTGCGCCGTCCAAGTTTTTCGGACGCCTCTTTGATCAGCATCCCCAGCCTGTAATGATCTATCAGCGGCTGACCCGAAAGACCGATCCTCACGATCTTTCCGCCTTTGTATTTTTTCCTGATGAACCAGAGCGGGACCATCGTTCCATGATCGAGCCTCGGGTCCTTTTCTCCCATCGTACCCGCCGGAAGATGTTCACTTTCGGCGAGGCGGCAGATCTCGCTTACTAATTCCTCATCATAGTCTTCACTGAATGCGGCCTGCGGCGCCATGAACTCCGCAAAGCTGCCGAGCGCCCCTCTTCCCGGAGAGATATGGAAATAGTCCGCGTACATTACGGAGTGCGGACTCGTTATGACGATCGTCTCCGGCTGAAGCGCTGCGATCTCATCCGCCACGCGCTCATAAGCCGCCGTCGTCTCCTCTATTTGTTTTTCGCTTCCCCTGCCTACATCGGGCACGATCATAGGCGGGTGCGGGACCATATATCCTGCAAGTATAGCCATTTCCTGCTCCTTTTCCTTCCCTGATTCTTCTTTATTATATTATATATATCCACCATGTGCTGCTGCGAAGGAAACAGTTTCTCAAAAAACGCCAAAAAATGATAATACCGACTGCCTTCTTCCTGCGCTACCTTCCGTGAACATCCGTCTTCGTGCCGTCCTTTTCGCCGGGATCCTCAGCCGTCCTGCACCTAATGCTTTGTCGACCTTTCATACTCCGCTTCCCGCTTATTCGTGGCGATCATTATCGAAGCATCCGCTTCACCAATCTGCGCTTCTTCCTGTCAGCCGGTACTATATTTGTATTGTTGAGCTATGCACCTGGTGGCTCCACCTCCAATCTTTCCGGAACTACATCCTCCGGTTATTTTTCCTCTTCCTCAGTGATATCTAACATCTATATGTAAATATCTATGTCATCGGGGATCACCCTCCCCGCATTGGGTTTTCTTTACTGTAGCCACATATTATCATAGAGGTCCCGCTTTTTCAAGAATTATCAGAAAATTCGTTTTGTTCTTTTTTTGTATTTTTGCCTTTGGTGTATTGACCGCCTGACCGGCGGGGCCCGGCCACATCATGTAGCGGTCCGCTTACTCAGTAAGCACCCAGACGAGGCCCGCGCAGCCCTCAAAATCCCCATTTTGTGCGATATATCCCGTTTTGTGGTATAATGTCTGCATGTTTGAGACTATATCAAAAATCGGGGAGCCGGTAGTGGCTTTCCTCGCAGCGCTGTTCGAATCGCATCCGGTCCTTGCGACGTACTACACGACGGGGGCCAGGTGGGTATTTGTTGCGCTCGCTTTATTCATCGTATTCAAGGCGGTCATCTCGCTTCTTGCGGCGAAGAACCCGTCTGAGATATGGGGGTATCTGAGAATGCCGGACGGAAGCGTCCAGCCTCTGAGGCACTGGGAGAACGTTCTGGGTAGAGCCAGGAGCTCCGACATCGTCTTCAAGATCATGACCGTATCGAGGAACCACGGCACGCTGATCCGCGACCAGAAAGGCAACTGGCGCTACAACGATCTCGGCTCCAAGGGCGGCTCCATGATCAACGGCCACGCTGTCTACAAGACGACTCCCGTCCAGATGGGCGACACCATCAGCCTCGGCGGAGCGGACTGCATCCTCGTACCGCCCAGCCTCAAGGAAAAGCAGGACAATATCGTCGACAGGATCAGGACGACGAAGAGGTTCCTTCCGTGGACTTCTCTGATCGCGATCACCGCTTTTCAGATCCTCACTTGCATCCAGCTTATCGCGGCCGACGGATCCGAGCTTCCGTTCTCGGTCCTTCTTTCGTTCGCGATACTGACGGTGACCATGTGGGCTTACTGCGGTTTTCTCAGGATCCTGCGCTCGACTTCGTTTGAAATGGAAGCCATCGCTTTCTTCCTCTGCACGCTCAGCCTCGCGGTAGTCGCGACGTCGGCTCCGGAGTCGACGTTCAAACAGCTGACGGCGATCCTGCTCGGCATAGCGCTGTATACGATGATGTGCTTCTACCTCAGGAACCTCCACCGCGGGGTCAAACTCAGAAAGCCGCTGCTGATCATCAGCGTCGCGCTCTTCCTCTTCAACGTCGTGTTCGGAAAAGCGCTGAACGGAGCTACGATCTGGGTAACGCTCGGCGGATATTCGATGCAGCCTTCAGAGCTCGTCAAGATAGCCTTCATCTTCATCGGATCAGCTACCCTCGACGAACTGTATGAGAAGAAGAACCTCCAGATGTTCCTCTTCTTCTCGATATTCTGCTTCGGCTGCCTGGCCGTGATGAACGACTTCGGAACGGCGCTGATATTCTTTGCGACATTCCTCGTCATCTCCTTCCTCAGGAGCGGCGAGTTCACGAAACTTGTAATGGTCCTCAGCGTATGCGCTGTCGGCGGACTTCTCGCCATCAGGTTCATACCTCACATAGCGAGCCGTTTCGCTACCTGGGGACATATCTGGGAGTTCCCGGATGCCGGCGGCTACCAGCAGGTAAGGGCCCTTTCGGCCGGAGCGAGCGGAGGCCTTCTCGGACTCGGCGCCGGAAAAGGCTGGCTCCACAGCGTATTCGCTTCCAATACCGACATGGTATTCTGCTACATCCAGGAAGAGTGGGGACTCATCATAGCTGTGCTCACCGTGCTTGCGATCATTACGCTCGGCATCTTTGCGGTTCGCTCGATCACCGCGGGCCGCTCGACGTTCTATACGATCGCAGCCTGCTCGGCGACATCACTCCTCATCTTCCAGACGGCGCTGAACGTTCTTGGAACGCTCGACATCCTGCCGTTCACCGGCGTCACTCTCCCGTTCATCTCGAACGGCGGAACGAGCATGCTCGCCAGCTGGGGACTTCTTTCGTTCCTCAAGGCGGCTGACACCAGGCAGGGCGCCAGCATCGCGGTATCGGATGCGGGCGACGGAGCCGAAGAAATGTATCTTGAAGACTACATCGCCGAAGTCGACGGCGACGACTATATGGATGATCTTGAAAGAAGAGAGCGCGAACGCGTCGACGAAATGGAGGCGGCAGTCCGCGCAAAGAGCCAGCGGGCGCGCCCGCATCAGGGTGACATCGAGGTCACTGACTTTTCACAGCTGGAGGATGATGATCTATGAAAAAACTAGAAAGAAGAGCAGTGCTCTGCCTCCTTCTGGCATTCGCCCTGATGGCAGGCATCGTCTACTATATATATGAGCTTACTACGGAAGGCGCGACCTGGGTCGCAAGCCCGGTCAACCAGCACCTCTACACCAACGGATACATCTCGACCGGTTCGATCTACGACCGTAACGGCGATCTTCTGCTGCAGAACCAGTCCGACGGAGGCAAGAAGTTCAACAGCGACTATGAGATCAGGCGCGCCACTGTCCACACGGTCGGCGACAAGACGGGCAACATCCTGACCGCGGCCAACGTGGCCTTTGCAGGAAAGCTCGTAGGTTATGATATGCTGAACGGCACGTTCACGACCGGTGATACGGAAAGAAAGCTGTATCTTACGATCGACGACGAGATATGCAGGGCTGCTTACGAAGCCCTCGACGGACGCGACGGAACGGTCGGCGTCTACAACTACAGGACGGGCGACATCGTCTGCATGGTCAGTTCGCCTAATTACGATCCGACAGACCCGCCAAAGCTTTCAGAGGATGACACGTCCGGAACATACATCAACAAGTTCATCAGTTCGACCGTCGTACCGGGCTCGACTTTCAAGCTCATCACGAGCGCCGCGGCGATCGAGAACATTGACTATGACGACTTCTATTACGACTGCGACGGCAGCGAGCAGTACGGAAATGCCGAGGTCGATACGATAAGATGCACCTACGCCCACGGCGAAGTCGATTTCAGCGAAGCCCTGGCGAAGTCGTGCAACTGCTCCTTCGGAAAGATCTCGATGGAGCTCGGCGCGAACAAACTTGAAAAGTACACGCAGAAGGCCGGCCTCATGACCAGCTACTCCATCAACGGCATCAAGACGACGCCGGGATCGTTCGACTTCCCGAACGGCAC
>CAMNNG010000069.1 GCA_946545145.1 uncultured Bacillota bacterium | reverse complement strand
AGTCGGAGGCGACTTCAATCAGACGTTCTCGACAGTGGACGAGTCTGCTTACAAACATCAGGAAGGAATGTGGGAAGCAGGCAAGATACAGGAGAAGGAGTTCTCGGACAACTGGACTCTTCTTATGGACGACAGCGCGCCGACATGCCGCTCGCTCGACAAAGCCTACAAAGGCGCGGACAAGGACAACTTCCAGTTCTACATGATAGACGGCTTCATCGTTTCGAAAAACGTGAAGGTAGACAAAATCAAAACGAAACAGTTCGACTTCAAGAATTCCGACCACAATCCGGTGGTCCTGGACATAACACTGAAATAGGAGGCGTCGGAAGATGCAGATGAAAAAGTATGTAATGGCCCTGGACCAGGGCACGACGAGCAGCAGAGCCATACTGTTCGATCACGATGGGAATACAGTAAGCGTAGCGCAGCAGGAGTTCCGCCAGATCTATCCGAACCCCGGCTGGGTCAGCCACGACGCTTCTGAGATCTGGGCGTGCCAACTGAAAGTCGCAAAAGAAGCGATCGAAAAAGCAGGCGCCTCGACAGAAGACATCGCAGGCATAGGCATCACGAACCAGCGCGAGACCACCGTTGTATGGGACAAAAACACGGGCGAGCCTGTTGCGGACGCCATCGTATGGCAGTGCCGCAGGACGGCGGACATGATAGAGAAGCTCGTCAACGACGGACTGTCCGAGCACGTTCACAGGACGACTGGGCTCGTGCCCGATGCTTACTTTTCGGCATCGAAGATCGCCTGGATCCTGAACAACACGCCCGGCGCCCGCGAAAGAGCCGAGGCGGGAGATCTCCTCTTCGGAACGATCGACTGCTGGCTGATATGGAATCTTACCTGCGGCCGCGTCCACGCTACAGACATGACGAACGCATCCAGAACGATGCTGTTCGATATAGAAAAAGGATGCTGGGATGAGAGGATCAGAGACTACTTCGACATCCCGAGAAGCATGCTCCCCGAAGTCCTTCCCTCCGGCGCCATGTACGGCGAGACGGACGAGTCCCTCTTCGGCGGACCCATTCCCGTAGCCGGCGCGGTCGGCGACCAGCAGTCCGCCCTCTTCGGGCAGTGCTGCTTCGAGCCGGGCGACGTCAAGAACACTTACGGGACGGGCTGCTTCCTTCTGATGAATATTGGAAGCGAGATGACCCTCTCGGAGAACGGACTTCTGACGACTATCGCAGCAGGAAGGGACAGCAATATCCGCTACGCCCTCGAAGGAAGCGTCTTCCAGGCGGGAGCCGCGATCCAGTGGCTCAGAGACGGCCTCGGCCTCATCAGTTCAGCCTCTGAATCTGAAGAGCTCGCCAGAGCTGCCGAAGACACCGGCGGCGTATTCGTAGTTCCGGCCTTTTCCGGACTCGGCGCGCCGTACTGGGATCCGTACGCGAGAGGCACCATCGTAGGCATCACTCGCGGAACGGAAAGAAAACACGTAGTAAGAGCGACCCTCGAATCGATCGCTTACCAGACGCGCGACATACTCCAGGCGATGCTGGACGAATCCGGCGTCGACATCTCGGCCCTCAGGGTCGACGGCGGAGCCGCGAGGAACGACTTTCTCATGCAGTTCCAGGCCGACATCCTGGACGTACCCGTCGTAAGACCGTCGAACGTAGAAGCGACAGCTCTCGGAGCGGCTTACCTGGCGGGACTGACCGTTGGATTCTGGAAAGATGAAGATGAGCTGCGCTCGATGCAGGGGGATGCATCACGCTTCGAACCTGAGATGGAGCGCGAAGAAAGAAGAAAGCTGCTCCACGACTGGGACAGAGCCGTAAAGCGCTCGAAGGACTGGGCCGAGTAAGCAGATGACGGGTGCAGCACCCATGAAAAACGGAGAAAGAAAAATGGAAAAGAACGAATTCACTTATCCTTCAGCGGATAACAAGACGACTATATTCGCGACCGAATGGGTCCCGGACGGAGAAGTCCGCGCGGTCCTTCAGATCGCTCACGGAATGGTGGAGTACATCGACCGCTATGACGCGTTCGCTTACTTCCTCGCGGAGCACGGAATCTACGTGACGGGTAACGACCACCTCGGCCACGGCCGCTCGGTCACTTCGGACGACGAGCACGGTTTCTTCGCTCATCCGAACGGCAACGAGTGCGTCATCAAAGACATGGACAGGCTCCGTCTCATAACGGCTGAAAAGTATCCGGGCGTCCCCTACTTTTTCCTCGGCCACAGCATGGGCTCCTTCCTGCTCCGTCAGTATCTGACGAGGTACGGCAAGGGTCTTGCGGGAGCGATCATCATGGGTACGGGCCAGCAGCCCGCCCCGGTGCTCAATGCGGGCAAGATGCTCTGCAGCCTGATCGCGATGGTCAAGGGCTGGCATCACAGGAGCAGCCTCATCAACAACATGGCGTTCGGAAGCTACAACAAGCCGTTCGAGCCGGCGAGGACGCCGTGCGACTGGCTGAGCCGCGAGGAGAGCAATGTCGACAAATACATGGCCGATCCGTGGTGCACATACATGTTCACGGTCAACGGCTACCATGAGATGTTCACGGGCATCCAGCAGGCGCAGGATCCGAAGAACATAGACAGGATACCAAAGGATCTTCCGGTATTCTTCGTGGCCGGCGCTGAAGACCCGGTCGGCGAAGCCGGCAAGGGAGTGAAGGCCTGCTATGACAGCTACGTCAACGCGGGCATCCTGGATATATCGATAAAGCTTTATGAAAACGACCGCCACGAAATACTGAACGAGGTCGACAAGGACATCGTCTTCAGCGATCTTCTTGAATGGATGGAGAAATACATATGACCGGAACTGTTATGACTAGGGCTATCCAGCCCAGAGAGCTGAATCAGAAGGACGTTCTTGCAGGCGGCATCCTCATGACATGGATGGATGAGATAGCCGGCATCACTTCTCAGAGATTTGCCGGCCCGCACGTGACGACTGTCGGCATCAACGACGTCGTTTTCCGCGAACCGATCAATAACGGCGACGTCATCACGATCCGCGGCGAAGTCGAAAAGAGCGGCCGCACGTCCGTGACCGTAAGAGTGACCGTTACCATCGACGGCAAAGATGCTCCGTCGGTCGAAGGACTGTTCACGTACGTCGCTGTCGACGATGAAGGACGTCCCCGCCAGATCAAGCAGGACTAGCAGCACATATCTGCCGCCGGCAGGTGCTATTGCCAAAGACAGTATTTTCTGATATATTACAAAAAATGTTAAGATGCATCCGTTTGATGATGCACCATGGATTCTTCTGCGCCGAAATCGGCCGGAAAGGACGCGAGGTCATTCAATGAGCAGCAAAACTAAAAAAGACCGCTACACCGTAGCCGTCGTACAGATGAAAAGCAAACTCTTCGACACCTGGACGAATCTCGCCCGGGCAGTTGAATTCGTTGAAGAAGCAGCCGGAGAAGGCGCTGACCTCATCTGCCTTCCGGAAGGATTCCTCACCGGGTACGACCCGGACCGTATAGAAGAGATCATCGTCCACGCGGAGCCGATCGACGGCAACTGCATGCAGACTATGAAGCTCCTCGCAAAAGAACACGGGGTGCACATACTGGTGCCCTTCTTTGCAAGATCGAACGACGGCGTCAGGAACAGCGCCTTCCTCATCGACGATGAAGGAAACACGGTCTGCAGCTATTCGAAGGCGCATCTTGTAGGCACGGAAAAAAGCAATCTCATCGCCGGCAACCTTCTCCCCGTCTGGGAGACGAAGCTCGGAAAGATCGGCATACTGATCTGCTACGATGCCTGCTTCCCCGAAACGGCCCGCGTACTCACTATGAAGGGAGCCGAGCTTATTCTCGTGCCTTCCGCATGGCGCACAGGATCATACTTTTCACGTTGGTGGAAGCTTGATCTTTCATGCAGAGCTCTCGACGATCTCGTCTTCATCGCAGCGCCGAACCTTACAGGTCCGTGCGGCGAAGAAGGTGCTTTTGCCGGGCTCAGCAGGATAATCGAACCTACGGGAGATGTTCTCGCAGGACTTGGAGAGACAGAAGAAGGAATCGCTTACTCAAACATCGACCTTCGCGTACTGAAAAAGGAGAGATCGGACAACACAGTACTCGACGACATAAGGAAGGATCTCTACACCTATTGATCATATATATAGCAGGCGGCCTCGGTCATGATCCGAAGCGCCCTTTGAAACGGACTGACCTGCCTGCGTATATGAAATAGATAAAAGTAGAGGTTATTAGTATGGAAACAAACAACAAACTGAGGAAGATCGCATTTTTCCCGCCGTTCATCGTTCTGGCCGCTTTTGTGCTGATCAGCATCCTCAACCAGGAAGCTTTTCTCGGGCTCATCAACACGATCAACAACTGGATCATCAAAAACGCAGGATGGGCTGCAAGCATTCTGGCTCTCGCCATCGTTGTGGTGTCGGTCTGCGCGATGTTCTCCGACTTCGGAAAAGTCCGGATCGGAGGCAAAGACGCAAAGCCGGAGCTTTCTACATTCAGCTGGTTCACCATCATGCTCTGCACCACGATGGCCGCCGGCATCCTCTTCTGGGGACCGGGCGAACCTATCGCACATTTTCTTTATCCCCCGACTGAAATTTACGGGATAGAACCCCAATCGCCTGAAGCAATGAAGTTCGCCATGGAGACCATGTTCCTCCACTGGACGATCATTCCGTACGCAATGTATGCGCTTCCGGGCGTCGTATTCGCTTTCATGTACTACAATGCCAAGCGCCCCTTCTCGATCGCATCTGAAGTCTCGCCGCTCCTCGGCGACAGAGTCTACAAGAGAAAGTGGATGCAGGTCATCGACGCGATAACTCTCTTCTCGATCGCATGCGGCATGGCCGGCAGCGTAGCGCAGGCATTCATGAACATATCCGGCGGCGTAGCCAAGATCACTGGCGCAGAGTCGAATCCGCGCATGTGGCTGATCGTCGGAATCATCCTTTCCGTGACCGTCATCTGCTCAGCAGTATCCGGTCTTCAGAAAGGCCTCAAGATCCTTTCGAACATCAACGTCGTCGGCTTCGGAGCATTCCTCACCTTCCTTCTGGTCGTTTCGAACGCTTCATTCCTGTTCAACCTTTCGACCGAAGCGTTTGGCGGCTTTGCCGGCACATTCCTCGAGAAGATCCTCATCACAGGAGAATCGGTCGAAAGCCAGTGGCCGCAGTGGTGGACCACATTCTACTGGTTCAGCTGGATGGCCTGGGCCCCGACGTCGGGAGCTTTCATGGGCCGCATCGCCAAGGGCCGTACCGTCAGAGAGATGCTCGGCATGTACGTTCTCGTTGGCGCAGCAATAAGCGGATTCTGGATGATCATAGTAAGCGGCACCGCCCTCTGGGTCAACCACGCAGGTATTGCAGATCTTGGAGCAGCCTATGACGCAGGAGTAGAGAACGTTCCATACGAGATGCTCGCTTCCTTCCCGGGCGGCGTGATAGTCATCCCCGTATTCGTTATCCTTATATTCCTGTCGACAGTTACGGCCTGCGACTCGAACGCCCTCGTCATGGCCGGCATCTCCACGAAGGGAATCTCTCCGGATCACCCGGATGCTCCGAACTGGCTGAAGATAGTCTGGACAGTCATCGCCATGGGCATCGGCTACATCATGATAGCCGCAGTCGGAGTCGACGGCGTCAAGATCATCGCCAACTTCGGCGGCATGTTCGCCGCGCTGATAATGATCGCGGCAACAGGCAGCCTCATCGTCCTGATCAGAAAGCACAAATTATTCGATAAGACTGAGATCGCAGACAATCTGATCGATCACGCTTACGAGGCGACGGACGAATAATAGAACAACAGACATGACAAATACTATATGAGTACTATACGAGCCGGTCTTCCATGGCCGGCTCTTTTACTTACCTGAGCTTGTTCGCCTGCCTGAGATGCTTTGCTTCCTTTAGCCGATTCGCCTGCCTGAGATGCTTTGCTTCCTTTAGCCGATTCGCCTGCCTGAGACGCTTTGCTTTCTTTAGCCGATTCGTCTGTCTGAGATGCTTTGCTTCCTTTAGCCGATTCGCTTCATTGGGTGTTTTGGCAAAAA
>CAMNNG010000068.1 GCA_946545145.1 uncultured Bacillota bacterium | reverse complement strand
GTTGGAACGATAAGCGAAATCATATCACCTAACATTTTACAACACCCCGCTCCGGCGGACAAGGCAGGCGCTTACCGGATCATTTGCTTACTCTATTTTCCCAACTCTATGTTACACTTATATACAAGGAGGACTATACCGAAATGATAGAAGAACTGAGATTCAATGACGATGACGTTATCGCGATCATAGCGCCGCATCCTGACGACGAATGCCTTGGCGCAGCGGCCGCGCTTATCACGGCGCCTGAAAAGACCGATGTCTATGTCCTCAGCGACGGAAGCCACGGCGGAAAGGACGTCAGCATAGAAGAGGAAGCAGTAATAAGAAAGCGCCAGTTCGATGCCGAGATGGCTTACGTGAAGCCCCACGGCTCCTACTGGCTGGGATACGAAGACACCACGCTTCCCAAGCACTACGAGGCTGCGGATGAGATAGATTTCTCAAAATACACCAAGGTGTTCCTTCCCTGGAACGAAAGCCTGCATCCCGACCACAGGGCCGCGTGCGAGCTCTGCTGCAAGGCGATCCAAAGGCAGAAGGTGGAGCCTGAGTGCTATATCTACGAAGTGAACGCTCCGTTCTACAAACCGACGCATTACATAGATATAACCGGCATCGCGGACGAAAAACGAAAGCTCATCGACTTCCACGAAGATCAGGTCGGCCAGAAAGATATGACGCTTGCGCTCAACAGATTCAGGGCCGCGCAGATGATGTCGAAGCCCGCGGTCGAATATGCGGAGTGCTATCTTAAGGTGAACCCGAATGAGATAGCCTACAACGAAGACCTTCTGGTAAAACTCTTCTACTTCAAAGAGGACTACGGTCTCTACGACCGTCTCGAGGAGAAAGGCATCCGCATCAAGCGCGCGATCTCCTGCGATATAACGCCCATCCAGAAGTTCATCGAAGAGAACTTCTCAAAGAGCTGGGCCGACGAGGCTCTTCCGGCCATAATGAACGGAAGCTGCTTCATCGCGGTCCAGGGCACGAAGATCGTTGCCTTCGGCTGCGCCGACGCTACGGCGAACGCTTACATAGGACCGTGCGGCACCGCCAAGGAGGCGAGAGGCATGGGACTTTACAGAGCTCTGGCACAGAGATGCTACAGATACCTCATCGAGCAGGGCTACAGATACGGCATCGTCGGCATGGCCGCCCCGACCGTTCTGGGTATCCACCGCGATCTGGGCGACGCGATGGTAATAGAAAGGAGCAGAGGCGCTTATGACGATCTGCTCATCAGAGACAGGTACCACTACTAAAACAAGGACCGAATGGTCCTGACCCAAATGAAATATAAAAGCAGACGACCTGAAGATCGCCTGCTTTTTTCTCTCTATATTGTTTTTCTCCCGCTGTTACTCTATCGCAAGATCGACTCTGGAGACTATATCCTTGATATCGGCCTCACTGTTTGCCGTGATCAGGACATATGCCTTTCCGTCTACCGCCGCGAGGTAATTCTGTTCGCCTGATTCAGACGTATAATATGCTCCCCCGTCAGCTTCGGTGTAGTCCTCAGCTTTTGCAGCCTCTGCCATATGCTCTTCATAGACCTGCTTGTCCAGCGTGACGAGCATCGCTGTGCTCTCCAGTCCCTCTGTGATCTCGGTGTCGTAGATGTACGCCGCGCCTCTTGCGAACTCGACCGACCATCCGTCTGTCAGGTCAACAGTCGTTACGATCACAGCCTTGCTGTCCTGGTCGAGATAAGCCTGCGCGGTCTGCTTGCCGCTCTGCTCTCCGCTGCCTCCGCATGCAGTAAGCATCATAACCATGCACAGCGCCAGCAACGGTAATAATATCTTTTTCATGCTTTGTCCTCCCCTGCTTCATTGCAAAAGTATATTGGTTGTATCCATTATAGCAGTTTCTGCACGGAAAAACACTTGCAGACCTGCCCTTTTCCATTTGACAATCACGGCATTAAGCAATATACTCAAGGCGCAAGTTAGCCTACACTAACTATTAGCTATTTCCAATGACAGTAATAAGAAAGGCAACCTATGTATCTTGAACTAAATGACATATGCAAGTCCTTCGGCAGTGGCGAGACGCTGGTGCAGGTGCTCCACGATGTCTCACTCGGGCTCGAGAAGGGCGAACTTTGCGTGCTGCTCGGTCCATCCGGATCGGGCAAGTCGACGCTTCTGAATATAATCGGCGGCATCGAAGATGCGGACAGCGGACAGATAACGATCCGCGGAGACCGCATGGAAAACATGAAGGAAAAAGAGCTTTCTCTTTACCGGCGTAAGCATCTCGGCTACGTCTTCCAGTCCTACAACCTCATCCCGAATCTCACCGTCCGTGAGAACATCGAGGTCGGAGCCTTCCTGAGCGAAGATCCGCTCGATGTCGATACGCTTCTTAAGGAGCTCGGTCTGTGGGACCACAGGGACAAGATCCCGAACCAGCTTTCAGGCGGCCAGCAGCAGAGGACATCTATCGGGCGGGCGATCGTCAAGAACCCGGACGTCCTGCTCTGCGACGAGCCGACCGGCGCCCTCGATTACAACACTTCAAAAGACATTCTGAAACTGATCGAGGAGGTCAACCAGAAATACCGGAGCACCGTCGTCCTCGTCACTCACAACGATGCTCTCAAGGACATGGCCGACAGAGTCATAAGGCTCAAGGACGGACATATCCTTTCCGACACCAGGAACGAAACAAAGATCCCGGCTGCGGATCTCGAGTGGTAGAGGGAGGCGCAGCATGGCTAAAAAGAAATACAAAGATCCCCTGCGCAGGCGCATCCTGAGAGACCTTATCGGCGACTGGGGAAAATATCTGGCGATATTCCTCTTCCTCGCGGTCTTCATAGGCTTCGAGGCCGGCTACATCATTGCCGACACCAGCATGCAGATCGCTTACACAGACGGCATGAAAAACAGACACGTCGAAAGCGGCCACTTCATCCTGCACGACAAGGCGGACAAAGAGCTCATCAAAAAGCTGGAAAAGGAAGACATATCCGTCGCAGAGCAGTACTACCTCGACAAGCAGACCACCGGCAGCAACACGATCCGCATCTACAAGATGCGCGGGAAAGGTGAAGTCAACGAGCCCTGCCTCATGGACGGAGAGTATCCGGAGGCTGCAGATGAGATCGCGGTCGACCGCCTCTATGCCGAAAAGAACGGGATAAAGATCGGAGACACTATCCCGGCAGGAAAGCTTGATATGAAGGTCACCGGCACCATAGCTCTTCCGGATTACAGCTGTCTTTACAAAAACAATTCGGACATGATGTTCAACGCGACGCATTTTTCCGTCGGTCTTGTGACGGACAAAGCCTTCAAAGACCTCGGGACAGGCGGGCTGTCGCGCTGCTACACCTGGTACAACGACGACAGATCCCTCGATCTCAAGGAGAGAAATGACAAGGCGGAAGACATCAAGGATATCCTGGTGGACGACATCTACAGGACAGGCAACATGCTCGAAGACTTCGTCCAGTATGACGACAACAACGCCATCATATTCGCCGGCGACGACATGAGCGGCGACAAGGCTATGTTCACAGCTATGCTCTACATCATCATCGTCGTGCTGGCCTTCATCATGGCCATCCTCGCGAAGAGCACCATAGAGCAGGAATCCCAGGCGATCGGCACCCTGCGCGCTTCGGGCTACACACGCGGCGAGCTGGTTCGCCACTACATGGCCGCGCCTGTCATCACCGCGCTGATCGCGGCTCTCATAGGCAACATCCTCGGCTACACAGCCATGAAGTACATCGTAGTCGATATGTATTACAACAGTTACTCGCTTCCGCTTTACGAAACGATATGGAGCCCGGAAGCCTTCCTGAAGACTACGGTCGGACCGCTCATCGTGCTTACCGTGGTGACCTTCCTGTACCTTTCGAGAGCTCTCAGAGTGCCGCCGCTCCAGTTCCTGCGCGGCGAGATCCGCAGCTCGAAGAAGACCAGGGTGATGAAGCTCCGCCGCTTCTCTTTCATGACGAGATACCGCGAGCGCGTGCTCTTCCAGAACATACCCGCGTATATAGTGCTGGTCTTCGGCATCTCTTTTGCAGGCCTTCTGCTCTTCTTCGGGCTCGGTCTTCAGCCTCTGATGGACAACTTCAAGGATGACGTTCTGTCCAGCAGGATCGCGGAGTACCAGTATGTTCTCCAGACGCCTGTCGAAGTCGACGATGACGACGCGGAAAAATACAGCGCGGCGACTCTCCTGGAGCCTTCGCATGACGAGGAGATCACGATCTACGGCATCGAGAAAGACTCAGAATACATGGATGACCTGAAGCTTCCGGACAATGAAAAAGCAACTGAAGAAGCAGATAAAAAAGGCACCGTCTTCAACGTCATGGTCTCTGAAGGATATCTTGAAAAGTACCGGTGCGAAGTAGGCGACACGATCAAACTCCATGAAAAATACGAGGACAAAACATACCGTTTCAGGATCAAAGGAACATACAAATACGACGCGGCCCTGGCCTTCTTCCTGGACAGAGCTGCGCTCAACGCCTGCTTCGACAGGGACGAAGATTCGTTCAGCGGATACTTCTCCGACAAGGAGCTTACTGAGATCGACGAGGGCGACATCGCTACGATCATCCGCGAAAACGACCTGACGGCTATAGCCGATCAGCTCGAGGACAGCTTCGGCTCCATCTTCCCGATGTTCACGGGCTTTGCGATCATCATGTATATTCTCCTGATGTACCTTCTCGGCAGGATGATAATAGAGCGCAACGCGAAGAACGTCTCGATGCTCAAGATCCTCGGCTACACAGACCGGGAAGTAAGCAGGCTCTACAACAGAGCGACGGGCATAGTGGCGATGGCCGCGGTCGTCCTCACCATACCGCTGGTCGAGGCGATATTCAGAGTCATCTGGCGCTACGTCATGTTCGAGATCAGCGGCTGGCTGACGTTCTACGAACCGCCGTCGTTCTACATCAAGATGGTGCTGTTCGGCTTCGCAGCATATTTCCTCGTCTATCTGCTGCAGATGCGGAAGATACGCAGGATACCAATGGGCGAAGCCCTGAAGAGCATGGAATAAGCGGAATGATTCCTTTGCCGATCTGTATATGATATAATCGGGCTGGAGGTGATTTTGCCATGAACACAGAAGATATCAAAGCCAAAGCAGAAGGCATACTCGATGAAGGAAAGGAAAAAGCCGCAGCGATCCTCGAGGACGGCGGCAAGATGGACCAGCTCCTGGAGCAGGTAGAGAACAAACTGGAGACAGTGCCCAAAGCCGGCGAATATCTCGCCGATGTTCCCAGGATGATCTCGCTTCTCAAAGACCACATACAGAAGGACTACACACAGGCGCCGACGAAGACGCTCGTCATAATCGTCGCAGCCCTCCTGTATCTCGTCAACCCGAAGGATCTCATCCCCGACAAGTATCTGGGTCTCGGACTGATCGATGACGCAGCGATCATAGCAGCGGCCATCGCGCTTACAAAAGAAGACCTTCATACATACGATGTCTGGAAGGATGCAAAGGCCCAGGCCTGATCCACACCCGACCAAAGCAACACGACAGACCGAAAGCCGCTGGGCCGGTGCTCAGCGGTTTTCATTGATATTAATGACTCACGAAAGGGGCAATGACAATGCGTAAAAAATTAGATATCACTGAAGGAATATTCCCCATGCCGGTCCTCATGGTAGCGGCATATAACGAAGACGGCACAGTCAACGTAATGAACGCCGCCTGGGGCACTATGCAGGAGAGAGGCAACGTAGCCCTCAAACTGTCGGCAGGTCACAAGACTGTCAAGAACATCAGGGCCAGAGGCGCCTTCACAGTCAGCATCGCCGATGCCGCCCACGTTGTGGAAGCAGACTTCTTCGGAGTCGCTTCAGGAAACGACATGGCCGACAAATTCGAACGCAGCGGACTTACGGCGACCAAGGCTGAGACTGTCGACGCGCCTGTTATCAACGAATTCCCGCTCTGCCTCGAGTGCGAATTCATCGAGTATCAGGAGAACGAATACGGCGTAGGAGTCATCGGAAAAGTCGTGAACGTTACTGCTGACGAAAGAGTGCTGAAAGACGGCAAGGTCGACATCTCCCTCGTCGACGCTATCGCGTTCGACCCGTACACTCATGGATATTACAGAGTAGCTGAACGCGTCGGCGAAGCGTTCAAGGATGGACTGAAGCTGAAGTAAGC
>CAMNNG010000067.1 GCA_946545145.1 uncultured Bacillota bacterium | reverse complement strand
GAACCCCTGATTCAGCCGTGAGAGGGCTGCGTCTTGACCACTTGACCAACCGGGCGCATAGTGATGTTTCATCTGTGACGCGAAAATTATTATAACCGCTTTTGAGAGTTTTGTCCATACCTAATTTTTGAAAAATGCTTCGGCGGCATCATTCTGATTATATAAGTGCAATTTTCGATAATTGTGATAATATATATGATAACGGTAGAGTAATACTTAGGAGAAGCAAAATGATCAATATAGAAGATGTGAAAAACGCAAGAGAAAGGATAGATGAGGTAACGAGAGGAACCCATCTTCTCCATTCGATGACTCTCAGCGGAGAAAACGATGTGTATCTCAAGATCGAGAGCCTCCAGAGGACAGGAAGCTTCAAGATCAGGGGAGCATTCAACAAGGTGGCTTCGCTTACTGATGAAGAGAAGGCCAAAGGCACGATCACGGCCAGCAACGGCAACCACGCTCAGGCGGTGGCTCTGGCTTCTTCGCTCAACGGCGTCAAATGCAAGGTCTGCATGTCCGAAAAGGCTCTGATGAGCAGGATGGAAGACGCCAGAAGGCACGGGGCTGATGTGATCGTCGTCCCGGGCGAGATCGAGGACGCTGTCAAAGAAGCGAAAAGACTCGCTGATGAGAAGGGTTACATTTATATAGGCCGCGATGAGGATGATCTCGTTATGGCGGGCAACGGCACGGTCGGTCTTGAAGTGATAGAGCAGATGCCGGATCTCGACGCTGTCGTCGTTCCGGTAGGCACGGGCACGCTTCTTGCGGGAATCGCTGTCGCTGTCAAAGCGGTGAAACCTGACTGCAAGGTCTACGGCGTCCAGGCGACAGGCGCCAGCGCTATGTCAAGATCGTTCAGAAAGGGCGAGGTCGTCAGCATACCGCACATCAACACGTTCGCTTCGGGCATAGCTGTGCTCGAACCTTCGCGCAGCGCCTTCGAGGTGATCAAAGAAAAAGTCGACGGTATCATCACAGTAACTGAAGACGAGATCGCTTCGGCCATGCTCGCGCTTCTTGAAAAACAGAAGATCCTCGCAGAGGGAGCCGGCGCTGTCACGGCGGCTGCTGTCATGTTCGACAAGATCCCTGAATCGGGCAAGAAGATCGCATGCATCATCTCCGGCGGAAACGTCGACATCAACGTCCTCAACCGCGTCATCGCCAGAGGCCTGATGATGAACGACCGCAGGACGAACATCACGATCCAGATGGACGACAAGCAGGGAACGCTCGCGCGCGCCTGCAACATCATCAGTGAATGCGGCGGCAACATCCTTGAGGTGCACCACGACAGAGGTGAATCGAACATCCAGCTTACGAGCTGCTACGTAACGTTCGAGCTCGAGACGAAGGACGCGACCCAGGCAAGGCTCCTCAGGGAGACTCTCGAGGCCGAGGGATATCAGCTTGTCCGCCAGTAAGCAGACAGATAATCGCTTTAAAGTGAAAAAGTAGTGAGAAAAAGAGGCGCGGTACTTGACAGACGCGCCTCTTAGTTATAAGGTATATCACAACAAAAAAATATTTCAAAAAATTGAGATAGAGGCTGCGTTAGGTCATCAGTATCTTCTCCCGATGCTCTGCAGAGCAGGAGTTGTGAAAGGGGCCGGCGCCGAGGTCAGGCGGGGCTGCAGAGACGCCGAGGCTGGGCGGACGGAATAATATCTGTCCGACTGTCGCAAGAGATTGCGGGGAGCTATCCTTGATAAGAATTTTGAATGTGAATTATCAAGCAGCTGGTTTCCGCACTAGCTGCTTTCTCTTATCCGGTGGGTCTCAATTTTGAAAACATCATGGACAAGATAGGAGGATCATGATCATGAAGAACGGAACTATTTTCACAGGAGCCGCTACAGCGCTCATCACACCGCTTACAGCTGAGGGAGTAGATTACGAGGCTTACGGAAAGCTGATCGACTGGCAGATCGAAGAGGGCATCGACGCTCTCGTAGTCGCAGCAACGACAGGCGAAGGCTCGACACTTTCCGACGTAGAGCACAAAGCGGTAGTCCGCTACGCGGTAGAAAAAGTTGCCGGAAGAGTACCGGTCATCGCCGGAACAGGCAGCAACGACACAGCTTACGGATGCCAGCTTACTCAGGCTGCATGCGAGGACGGCGTCGATGCGTGCCTCATCGTAACACCGTACTACAACAAAGTCACACAGAACGGCCTGGTCAAGATGTATCAGGAATACTCGGACGCCTGCTCCGTTCCGATCATCGTATACAACGTACCGTCGAGAACGGGCGTCAACATCCAGCCGGCTACATATGCAAAGCTTGCTGAGATCGAGAACATCGCAGCCATCAAAGAAGCGAACAACGACATCGCATCGATCACAGAGACGATGTCCCTCGTTCAGGGCAAAATGGATCTGTATTCCGGAAACGACGATCAGATCGTACCGCTGCTCGCAACGGGCGGCATAGGCGTCATCTCGGTACTGTCGAACGTAGCTCCGAGAGCAACTCACGACATGGTCATGAAGTTCATGGAAGGCGACGTTGCAGGAGCATGCCAGATGCAGCTTCAGTACAGGAACCTCGTAAAAGAACTCTTCTGCGAAGTCAACCCGATCCCGGTCAAGGCCGCATGCGCTGCTATGGGACTGTGCGAGAACTATGTAAGATCTCCGCTGTACACGATGGAGCCTGCTAACGAAGAGAGACTGCTCGCTTCGATGAGGAATGTGGGGTTGATCGACTGATGCTGAGAGTAATAGTAACAGGCGCGAACGGCCACATGGGCCGCATAGTAAGAGGCTGCGTCGAAGCCGATCCCGATATGGAGGTCGCGGCGCTCGTGGATGCGGGCTCTGCCGATCCCGAAGGTGAAGGCGGCGAGGTCATCCTCTCCTCAGTAAGCGAATTCGAAGGCGAAGCAGACGTCGTCATAGATTTTTCGCATCACGATGGAACGAAGGCTCTTCTCGAAGCCTGCACCGCCAAAGGTCTTCCGATCGTTCTGGCTACGACAGGCCAGACTGAAGAAGAACTCGCGATGATAGACGAGGCAGCGAAGAGCATAGCGATATTCCGTTCAGCCAACATGTCGGTCGGAGTGGCGCTGGTCGCAAAACTGGTGAACGAGGTCGCTGCTTCCTTCTCCGGAGCGGACATCGAGATCGTCGAGACACACCACAACAGGAAGATCGACGCACCGAGCGGCACAGCTATCATGCTGGCCGAGGCCGCAAAGGAAGCTCTGCCGGAGTCGAACATCGTACTTGGAAGATCCGGCCAGGCGAAGCGCGAAAAAGGCGACATCGGCGTGAATTCGGTCCGCATGGGCAATATCGTAGGAACGCATGAGGTAATGTTCGGAACGAACACTCAGACGATCACGATCAAACACGAGGCTCATGACAGAGGACTGTTCGCCGACGGAGCGATAGACGCGGCGAAGTTCATCGCCGGAAAAGAAGCGGGCAAATACAACATGGACGATCTGCTCGCATAGCTTGAGCAATAGGTAAATATAAAGTAAAATAGAGCGGATGTTTCGCGGAAGAGATGTCCGCTCTATATATGTACTAAAGGATGAAAAATGGAAACGATGCTTTACGATTATCTGACTGTTAATGAAGAAGGACGCCTCGTGATTGGAGGAGTCGATGTCAGGGACCTCGCGGAAGAGTTCGGCACACCGCTCTATGTTCTGAATGAAGACCGCGTCCGTGAGAACTGCAGAAAGTACACCTCTGCTATGGCGAAGTATTTCAGAGAAGGCTCGATGCCGCTCTACGCCGGAAAGGCGCTCTGCTTCAAGGGGATATATCCCGTCATAGACAGTGAAGGGCTTGGAGCCGATGTAGTATCGCCGGGCGAAGCGTTCACGGCACTGGTCGCGGGATTCCCGGCGGAAAAGCTGTTCTTCCACGGGACGAACAAAACAGATGAAGATATCGCTTACGGGCTCGAGAGCGGGATCGGATACTTCGTCATAGACAATATGAACGAACTTGCCGCTCTCGACAGAGAAGCCGGAGAAAAGGGCATCGTACAGAAGGCTCTTCTCAGAGTGACTGTCGGCCTCGACCCGCACACTCTGGAAGCGATCAACACAGGAAAAGTCGACTCGCAGTTCGGAGTTCCGATCGAGACGGGTCAGGCGGAAGGTTTCCTGAAGGCGGCGCTGGATGCTGAGAACATCGATGTAAGGGGCTTCCACAGCCACATCGGATCGCAGATAATGGAAAGCGATTCGTTCTGCGACCAGGTAGACATCCTTCTCGGATTCGCCGCGGACATGATGGAAAAGTACGGCTTCACAGCCGAGTATTTCAACCTCGGAGGAGGATTCGGCGTCAGATACACAGAGGCTGATCCCCTCGTGGATATTGACGGAAACATCAGAGAGATATCCGAGCATCTGAAGGCCGGATGCGAAAGGACGGGCTTCCCCGAGCCGAAGATCCTGATGGAGCCGGGACGCAGCATCGTCGCAGACGCCGGAGTGACTCTTTACACTGCTGGCGGCATCAAGACCGTCGAAGGTTACCGCGACTACGTCACTGTCGACGGAGGCATGACGGACAATCCGAGGTACGCCCTCTACAAGTCGGAGTACACGGTGCTCAACGCTTCAAGGGCTGACGCTCCCGCAGACTTCGAGTGCACCATCGCCGGAAGATGCTGCGAAAGCGGAGACCGCATCGCGGAGAATATAAAGATCGCCCGCCCCGAGAGGGGAGATCTGATAGCTGTACTGACGACGGGCGCTTACAACTACGCAATGTCTATGAACTACAACCGCGTGACGAGGCCGGCAATGGTCATGATCTCGGGCGGAAAGGCAAGGCTCGTGATCAGGCGCCAGACATTCGAGGACCTCATCAGCTGCGAGCTGTAGGGCGGCGCGGCAGGGTGCCGACTTTTGGCAGGCTGTCTGAAAGCATGATGCAGGAAAAGAAAACAGAAATCAAACAGGAGCACGCTTTTGAAAGCGCGCTCCTTTTTGCTTTTGTCTGGGCTTTATCTCCGGCCGGGTTTTCGGAGATCCTGGTGCTGTTCCTTTGCCTGGATGCAGAGGTTTTGCCTATACGTACAGTTCCGTTCTCCTCAGCGATACGTACGGCTTTCTTTCTCTCATCTCACGGGCGGCGTCCAGATCGACTTCCTCGATGATGAGCTGCTCCTGATCATCTGCGATGAATATCGTCTCGCCCGACGGGCCTGCGTAGAGCGTCTCACCGGCGAAGTCCATTTCGTCTTCGAGTCCTACGCGGTTGACCATGACTATGTTCGTCGAGTTCTGGAAGGCCGGTATCTTGATCTCCCATGCGAAGAGCTCCATCGGCTCCGACTTCGTGTTGGCCGTCGGAACGATGACGAGGTCTGCTCCCTTGAGGGCGCTCGTTCTGATGCTCTCCGGATAGTGCCTGTCGAAGCAGATGACGATGCCGACTTTGCCGATCGATGTATCGTAGACTATGAAGCCTTCCTCGGACGGCGTGTAGTAGTCCTGCTCGTAGAACTGATGCGCCTGGGCTATGTGGACCATCTTCGAGATGCCGAGGATCTCACCGTTCTCATCGATCATCAGATTGGCGTCGTACGTCTTGTCGTCCTTTTTCAGGAAGAAGTTCGGCGTCGCGATGATGTGGTTTTCCCTGCATGCGTCGCAGAAGCCTTTGACGTACGGGTGGTCCAGGGGGATCTCGTATCCGGAAGCGTCAAATCCTTCATACTGCGGGAAGAACGGCGAGAGCTGGACCTCGGGAAATGCGATGAGGTCTGCGCCTTTTTCGGCTGCTTCCTTTATGAGGGCGATGGACTTTTCGAAGTTTTCCTGCATATTGTCTGACATGCGCATCTGAGCGGCTGCTATCTTTGCCATGGGGTGCTCCTTTCTTTTCATTTTTTCTGTCTGATCTGTGATATATCCACATCCTCAAGACCCACAAAAAAGGTGGGTCACTGTTATTTGTATTGTATCACATGCAGCTGTCTCGTGAAATAGAGAAAAAACTGTGTGGGGAGACAGTTGTCTCGCTGTGGAGGAAAAAGCGGAGAAAGAGAGAAAGCGAAAACGAATTGTCTCTCGGAACGGTGAAAAGAGTGTAACGGAAAGCATGAATCGTCGGATCACGAACAGAGGTACAAAAGGGAACACAAAAAGGGCGCTGTCAATTGAAAAACAACGCTCCGTTTGGTAGAATTTAATAGTTAGCAATGCCGACAATGAAGCAATGCCG
>CAMNNG010000066.1 GCA_946545145.1 uncultured Bacillota bacterium | reverse complement strand
CTGGCAGCAGCCGCAGGAACGTCCGCAGCAGAATCAGTCGGGATGGCAGCAGCCCTCCAATGACTGGCAGCAGCCTGAGCAGCGTCCTCAGCAGTCATCCGGACTGCCGCAGGGCTTCGAGTCGATAGACGACGATGACCTTCCGTTCTAAAGGAAAGGAGAACGAGCCATGGCAATGGATAAAAGACGCGGCGGCTACAGAAGAAAGAAAGTATGCCAGTTCTGTGCCGACAAGAATCTTACAATAGATTACAAAGACGTCGATACACTGAGCAAGTTCGTCACAGAGAGAGGTAAGATCCTCCCGAAGAGAATCACAGGAACTTGCGCGATCCATCAGAGAGACATCACCACAGCGGTGAAGAGAGCCAGAGTGGTAGCACTGCTGCCGTATTCTGCAGACTGATGACTATCATGAAGGGGCCGGTCTTTCTGACCGGCTCCATGTGTTTTTTCAGGTAAGGAAAAATGACTAAAACGAATCTTGAAGAGGTGCTTTCCGGAAGGATCCCGCTGCCTGTCTGCTTCGTGGACAGCAACGGCAAGATCTCTGCGGTCAGCCCGAAGATCGGAGAAGTCTTCCTGTACGATTCGCTTACGGGAACTGACTTCTTCGCATTGACAGGCATCTCAAAAGAACAGCTAAAAGACGCCGCGAGAGAAGGCGGGGATCTCACCCTGCGCTCGAACGGCAAGACGTTCAAGATAAACATATCGTTCACGGACGAAGACGGGGAGATGGTCCTGTTCTTCACCGATATGACTGAGCTTGCAGCAATGACTGCCCGTTACAAAAAGGAGCAGCCATGTTTTGCTGTGGTCGCCGTCGACAACTACGACGAGCTCGTATCGAGCACGGCGGATGAGAACCGTCAGTCGGTGATGACGCAGATCGACAAGTGCATCAGGAACTGGGGCGCATCGATCGAAGCGTCTGTAACGAGATACAATTCCCACTCATATTTGCTGATCTTCGAGCGCAGCTACTTCGAGCAGCAGGAGAGGAGCCGCTTCCCGGTGCTCGATGAAGTGAGGGAGATAGATACCGACGGTGATTTCCCGATCACTCTTTCGATCGGTATCGGCATAGGCGGCCAGAACCCGCTCGACAATGACGACAGCGCATGCGAGGCTCTTGATCTTGCTCTTGCAAGAGGAGGAGACCAGGCGGTCGTCAAGGAGGGCGATCACATCAGCTTTTACGGCGGCAGGACCCAGACCGTCGAAAAGGGGAACAAGGGAAAATCCAGGATCATAGGCCACGCTCTCTGCCGCCTGATAGACGCGGCATCGAACGTGCTGATCATGGGACACCGCGATCCGGACATGGACGCGTTCGGAGCGGCCCTCGGCATGTACAGGCTGGCAAAGCCGAGGAACAAGAATACATATATAGTTGTCAACAAGTACAATGACGCCCTCAGCGTCATATACAAGGCAGCCGAGACGACGGGCGAATACGACATCATCAAAAACGCGCGCGCGAAGGCGCTTGCGGACAAGGATACGCTCGTCATAGTCGTCGATACCCACCGTCCCAGCATATGCGAATGTCCTGAGCTTCTTCTGCTCGGGGGCAACATCGCGGTCATTGACCACCACAGAAAGGGCGGAGAGTTCATCCACAATCCCACGCTCGCTTACGCGGAGCCGTATGCGTCGTCGGCGTCGGAGCTCGTGACAGAGATCCTTCAGTACACGATAGAGCGCCGCTTCCTCAAGAAGATCGAAGCCGAAGCTCTTCTGGCCGGAATGATGGTGGATACGAACAGATTCTCGGTCAAGACGGGAGTCAGGACCTTCGAGGCGGCAGCGTGGCTCAAGAGAGCGGGCGCTGACATCGCCGATGTGAAGAGGTTCTTCCAGGGCGACAAGGAGACGTTCAGGCTCAGGGCCCAGGGGATACTGGCCGCTGAGTTCAGCGACAACGGAGGCGCTTACTCGATCTGTGAAGGGCAGAACGAGAGCGCGCAGATAATCAACTCGCAGATAGCCGACGAACTGCTTACTGTACGCGGCGTCAAGGCGAGCTTCGTCGCGGGAGTCAACGCGCACGGACAGACAGTCATCAGCGCGAGGTCGATCGGCGACATCAACGTACAGACGATAATGGAAGCATTCGGAGGCGGCGGTCACATGAACACGGCCGGCGCCCAGCTGGATATAACGCCTGAAGAGGCGATAGAGCAGATCAGAAAGATAGCGGAGAAAGAACTATGAAAGTCATATTGCTGAAAGATGTAAAAGGTTCCGGAAAAGCCGGAGATATCGTAAAGGTCAGCGACGGATACGCAAGGAACATGCTGATCCCGAAGGGCCTCGCCAAGGAAGCTACTCAGGGCAACATCAAGACCCTCGAGAAGCAGAAGGAAAAGATGGCTGAGAAATTTGCTGCCGACAAGCAGGCCGCGGAAGAGCTCGCAGCCAGGATGGCTGAGATCACAGTCGACATCGTCACAAAGGGCGGCGAAGGCGGAAGGCTGTTCGGTTCGGTAACGAGCAAGGACATCGCTGATGCTCTCAAGGAGCAGCACGGCATCGAAGTCGACAAGAAAAAGGTCGTCCTCGACGCTCCGATCAAGGAGACGGGCGTCAAAGAAGTGACGGTCAAGCTTTTCCAGGAAGTAAGCGCAAAACTCAAGGTGAACGTATCTATATAGGTACCGGAGGATAGCCATGGAAGGAAGAGTCCCCCCGAAAAACGAGGAGGCCGAACGCTCGTGTCTTGGAGCATGCATGCTCGATGAGACTGCCCTCTATGAGGTGGCGGGCGTCGTGAAGGCTGACGATTTTTATAACAAGAACCACCAGGAAATATACGAAGCGATAATGGGGCTTTACAGAAAGAATGCCCCGGTCGATTCGCTGACGGTATCGGACGAGCTGAAAAAGAGAGGCTCTCTTGATATGGTCGGCGGCATGGCCTACGTCGCCTCGCTTTCTTCGGATGTCCCGCTTACTTCAAACGCGGGAGAGTACGCGAAGATAGTTTCCGAGAAGGCGGACCTCAGAAGACTGATCAAGACGGCTGACGACATAGCGGCGAAGAGCTACGCCGAGGGCGTTGAAGCCGAAAAGATGCTCGACTATGCCGAGCAGAGCATATTCGAGATCGCTCAGGGAAAGCAGAGCAAGAACGTGGTCGGCATCAGCGACATCCTCCTGGACAGCATGGAGCAGATCAGTGAAAGATCCAAGCTCAAGGGAGAGGTCATAGGCGTCCCGACGGGATTCATCGATCTCGACAAGCAGACGACCGGCCTTCAGAAGTCGGACCTTATCATACTGGCCGCAAGGCCGTCGATGGGAAAGACGGCGTTCTCCCTGTGCGTCGCGAGGAACGCGGCGGCGAAGGGGAACAACGTCATGTTTTTCAGCCTCGAGATGTCGAAGGAGCAGCTTACTCAGAGACTTATCTCGCTCGAGGCGATGATCGACGCGCAGAAGCTCCGTACCGGAGACCTCGTTCCCGAAGACTGGAAGGAGATCTCGAAGGCGGCCGATGCGCTCAACAACATGGGAATATACATCGACGACACCGTGTCGATCTCGGTGACGGAGATGAAGAACAAGTGCAGGAGGCTGAAGGAGCAGAAGGGCCTCGATCTCATCATAATCGACTATCTGCAGCTGATGCAGCTCGGCGGTCACGTCGAGAGCAGGCAGCAGGAGATCGCGACGATATCCAGAATGTTAAAGCAGATGGCCAGAGAGCTCGACTGCCCTGTAATAGCGCTGTCCCAGCTTTCGAGAAACCCGGAGGGACGAGGAAAGACGGACCACAGACCGGTCCTCGCCGACATCAGAGACTCCGGCGCGATCGAGCAGGACGCCGATGTAGTCCTCTTCCTGTACAGGGATGAAGTATACAATCCGGAAACGGAAAATCCGGGAGAATGCGAAGTCATCATAGCAAAACAGAGAAACGGCCCGATCGGCCCTGTCTATGTGAGATGGCTCGCCAAGTACACGAAGTTCGTCAACAAATCATAGGTGAAAAGCGTGAAACTGAAGATCAACAGACCCGAAACATACTATCTGTCGAACACGCAGATAGAGAACATATTTCTGGGCGAGTATATGCCGGATGCACCTTGCGAATACGTCAAGGTGTATTTGCTCGCTCTGATGTACGCGCAGTCGCTTGGCGAAATAGACGATCAGACGCTTGCGGGCGATCTGGGCATGGCGCCGGGCGAGATCGCGGAGGCATGGGACTACTGGCAGAGCCAGGGCATCATCAGAAAAACAGAAGAAGGCATAACCTTCCTCTCGCTGAAGGAAGACCTCTACGGAAATTCGAAGAGCGCTACCGGCGCGGATCAGGCCGCATCAGGCAAGGCGCAGGCTGCTGATGATCCGTGGCAGGCAGTGCCGGGAATGCAGGCGGCTCAGCCGGTACAGAAATCGCCGGCCGCAGCGTTCGGCCGCGGAGGAGCATCGAGGCAGCAGAGGATCCAGACGATGTTCGATGAGATCGAGCGCGTAACGAAATCCTTCCTCGGAGGATCCCAGCTCGAGACGATACTCGGATGGATCGAGGAGTCCGGCGTGGAGCCTGAAGTGGTCAGCGCAGCTTTCGAATACAGCGTCGAGCGCGGAAAGTCGAACATCAGATACGTCGAGGCCGTAGTAAGGAACTGGGCCCTCGAAGGACTGAAGACCAAGGAAGATGTGGCCGAGCATCTCGAGAAGATGGATCAGAACCACTACACGGTAAGGCGCGTCATGAAGGCTCTTGGCTTCACCGGCCGCAACCCGTCCGAGGAAGAAAGGCGCCTCATCCTCTCGTGGAAGAACGATCTTGGATGCACGATGGATGAGATACTCGACGCCTGCGCGAAGACGAGCGGCATATCGAACCCGAATATCAACTACGTCAACAGCGTCATCAGGAACCGCAAGGCTGAGGAGAACGGAACGAAGCCGGCGCCGGCGAACGTCGTGACTGCTTACTACGACCGCCTGCGCGAAAAGGCCGAGGCCGAGGCAGCGGACAGACGCCGCGAAGTCTACAGCAGGATCCCGAGGATCGAAGAGGTGGACGGCGAGCTGGTCGACTGCAATGTCGAGCTGACGAAGGTGCTGATGAGCGGCAGGAGAGAGAATACGGACAGGCTGCGCTTCAGGATATCGGAGCTTGAAAAAGAAAAATCCCGTCTTCTTACAGAAAACAGGATCCCGATAGACTATATGGACGCGCGCTATCACTGCGCTCTCTGCGGAGATACCGGCATCACCCGCGACGGCGGTGTGTGCAGGTGCTACGAAGAGGTCAGCCGCGCCGCTTCAAAGGAGCAGGCCGCGCGCTGAGTTGTTTGGCCGCCGAATTATTCGGCCGCTGGGCAGTCAGGCCCGGACGGCATCAGTCCCAGTCAGAATATACGATGCAGAAGATCTTTTCCGGATCGTCGGCATCGACGAAAGTACTGAATATCTTATTGCCGGAGCGACGGCAGATGTCCATGACTCTGTCGCCCCTGCGGCATTCTTTTTTATATGTGATCCTCAGCTCCTTCGGATCGCCGGCATCGTAAAGATCGTCCGGGATCGAGTCGATCGCCCAGTCGATGTAGACCGCGTTGTTGACATGGCCGTTCGTATCCGTGTCGCGCCTCTTGACGGTGAACACGTCTCGGGAGACTTCCTCGGCGTCCTCGGGCACGGTGATCTTGTATTCGGCCTCAGCGACCTGGCGGCCGCCATCGATCGAATAAGCGTTGAAGAAGTCGGGGTCGAGCTTCGCGGGGCGCCTTCTGTCGGTGTCCATGACGACCCATCTCGATGATGCGTAAGCAAGCTCGTTTCCGTCAGCATCGCACAGGCTGAAGTCTCTGTCCGCCTGAGCCCTTCTGTAGCCGGCCGCCCATGTGTGCGCCGTTACCGTCTCGTTGTCCTTCGGAAGCGACTTGATCTTGATCTGATAGTGCAGGAGTATCCAGCCCCTGTGCTGATCCATCAGCTTTTCGACCGACCATCCCGCGGCGTCGGAGTGAGCGACCGCGAGGCTCTGGAAATAGTTGGCGAGTCCCGAGATCTTCAGCGTGCCTTTGCCGCTGATCTCCGAGTAAGCAACATCGAATGTATGATTGAATGTGTTGTTTCCCATGTTATTTAAACTCCTTGTGTTTTCACCGATCGTATATCTGTTAGTCTATGCTTATTCACGGATAGTATTGTAATACGAAGGGAAGATATGTGCAAAGGGAAATTGAAGGATGGGTGCGGGTGC